>CAIOMN010000067.1 GCA_903859415.1 uncultured Methylococcaceae bacterium | reverse complement strand
ATTAAATAATAAGATATTTATTTAGTTTTATTTATTACTATTATACAAGCGAAAACCTGTTGATAAGTCTATTTTTAATTTATATTCAATAAGTTATTGGCAATTAACGAAGGCCTTTAAGTTGTGTATAACTAAGGGATAACTAAAACATAATTTTTAGCCTGGTTTTTATACACAGAACTGTCCTCAATAATGAGCCTGTTATACACTTTTTATCCACAGCTTAATGCGATAGTGTTCTTAACAAATTAGAGTAATCTTCAGCAATTTTGTGATCTGCTTTTTTTAACTCATGTATTTTTTTGCAGGCATTCATAACGGTTGTATGGTCACGACCACCAAAGGCATCGCCAATTTCAGGAAAACTATGAGAGGTTAATTCACGGGCTAAACACATGGCCATTTGACGCGGACGAGTTACAGTCTGTTTTCTATTCTTGGAAGATAAGTCAGCCACTCGAATTTTAAAATACTCAGCAACGACTTTTTGAATATTGTCCATATTGACGAGTTTATCTTTTAAAGAAATCAAATCGTGTAATGCTTCTTTAGTAAACTCAATATTAATTTCCCTCCCTGTAAATTGAGCGTTGGCAATAACCCTTCTTAACGCACCTTCTAGATCACGTACATTAAATGGAATTTTTTTAGCAATAAAAAAAGCGACTTCTTGAGGAAGTTCAACATTAACGTGTGCGGCTTTTTTCATTAAAATGGCGGCTCTCGTTTCCATGTCAGGTGGTTCAATCGATACCGGTAGACCACAACCAAACCTTGATTTTAAGCGGTCTTCAAGTCCTATAATTTCTTTTGGGTATTTATCACAGGTCAGGACTATCTGGTGCTTTTTATCCAGTAAGGTATTAAACGTATGAAAAAATTCTTCTTGTGAGCGTTCTTTACCTGCAAAGAACTGAATATCATCAATTAACAAAACATCGATAGCCCGATAATATTCTTTAAATGAGTTAATTGAATTTTGCTGCAAGGCCTTTACCATATCCTGAACAAACTTTTCAGAATGAAGATAGACAATCGTAGCTGAAGGTTTTTTTTGTAAAACAGCATTTCCTATCGCATGCATTAAATGCGTTTTTCCTAAACCCGAGCTGCCATAGATAAGTAATGGGTTGTAAGCTCTGCCAATATTTTCAGAAACCTGAATGGAGGCGGCTCTAGCCAGTTGATTTGATTTTCCTTCAACAAAATTTTCAAAGGTAAAGGATTTATTAAGGAAGTTGGGCGTGGTCTTTTTTGCTTCAGTGGGTTTGGAACTACCACTACTCACTAAAGTATGAGTGATAGGCTTCTTTGAGCCAATTTCAAGGTTTGTTTCAACAGTACCATTTGAAAACGTACGAACAGACTCTTCAATTTTGGCGAAATAATGTTGCTTAACCCAGTCCAGTACAAATTTATTGGGTGCTAATAGTTTTATTTGTCCTTGAGTTTCTATTGCCTGTAAAGGTCGAATCCAGGTACTGAAATCAGAACCAGCAATTTCATTTTCAAGTTTTGTAAGGCAGTTATCCCAAATTGAGCTCATTGAAGTCAGTATTGATAGTAATCTAGTGGGGAGAAATGGTTATATAATTAATATACAGTAATAAAACATTGCACTACAGAATTGACATGCTATGGTTATTATTTTATCATCCGTAGTCTTTTTTATCTGTTTTTGTTAACACTCATCTGATTAGGCTTTAAATAATATGAAAAGAACTTACCAACCCAGTAAAATTAAACGTGCAAGAACTCATGGTTTTCGCGCTAGAATGGCGACTGTCGGTGGCCGTAAAGTATTAAGTGCTCGTAGAGCAAAAGGTCGCAAAGAGCTAACTGTCTAGTCGACCTTGGGTGATAGAGCATCATTATAATTTCCCTTCGGCATTGCGGTTAAAAAAACCCGCTGAATACAAAAAAGTTTTTGCTAAGCCTATAAAATCAAGTGATACCTATTTTACACTTTTAGCCATAAAGAATGATTTTGATCATCCTAGGCTAGGCTTGGCGATTGCCAAAAAGAATATAAGAAAGGCAGTTCACCGAAACGTCATTAAACGGGCAGTAAGAGAAAACTTTAGAATACAACAACAAAGCTTGGGAAATATGGATATTGTTGTACTCGCTCGAAGGGAAGCCGTTGATGCTCCACTTGAATTATTAAGAATGTCATTGGAAAAACATTGGCTTAGATTGGTATCTCGATGCGCTTCTTGCTCATAGCAATAATAAAGGGTTACAAATTCTTTATTAGTCCTTTGCTTGGCTCTAACTGTCGTTTTTATCCAAGCTGTTCAAGTTATTCCTTAGAGGCACTTCAGCGTCATGGTGCTATCGTTGGTTCTTATCTCACCCTCAAAAGATTATTAAAGTGCCACCCTTTTAATGAAGGGGGCATTGATCCCGTTCCAGAAAAATTTGGTAATAAGAATGGATAATATAAGATTTATACTCGTTGTAACTTTTGCAATGTTGGTATTTATGTTGTGGCAGGCTTGGGAGCAAGACTATAACCCAAAACCAGAAGTGGCTACAATTTCAAGCCCAGCTATTGCAAAAAATAAAGAAGATTTACCCAGTACGAATGTAGCTCAATCATCCTTACCCGCAGGATCTGAAGCACAAAATACAGACTCTGCACCGGTATTAACTTCACCTACTGCAAAGACAGTGAAAATTAAAACGGATGTTATTGCGCTTGAAATCGATTTACAAGGTGCTACAGTCACCAATTTAGATCTATTAAGTTACCCAATCGAAAAAGCAAATAACGTAGTTAATAGTTTGCGTCAAATGGTTGGTATGCAACCCGCCGAAATTAATACTGCTCCAGTACGCTTGTTTAATAATAATCCAGAAAAGATATTTGTTGCTCAGAGTGGTTTAATTGCAGACAGTGGATCTACAACAGCACCTAATCACTACACCGTCTTTACTAACGAGAAAGACAGTTATACGCTTCAAGAAGGTCAAGATAGTTTGTCAGTTCCATTAACCTGGACAGACAACCAAGGTTTGGTAATCACTAAGGTATTCACTTTTACTCGTGGTAGTTATGAAATCAAACTGGATCAAACTGTAAAAAATAGCTCAGGAAAAGCTTGGTCCGGTAGACAATATAGTCAATTATTAAAAACCCAGGATAAAGCCGGTAAGGGTAACATGCTGACAGGCGGCATGAGAGCTTATGATGGTGGGGTTATTTATACCGAGAAAAGCAAATATCAAAAAATCAGTTTTGATGATATGGCTGATGAAACCTTAGATGTAACCTCTAAAGGTGGTTGGACTGCGATGATCCAACATTACTTCGCTTCTGCCTGGATTCCACCTGCTGATCAAGAGAATCACTTTTATACTAAAGAATTAAAAGATGGTCGGTACGTTATTGGAACCTATTCTCCAACTGCCGTTGTAGAACCAAATACTGAAGCAAGGTTTGCCTCTCAGTTGTTTGCAGGTCCTAAAATTCAACCATTGATGGAAAAAGTCTCACAAGGCCTTGAACTGACTGTTGATTATAGTGTTTTAACCTTTATTGGTAAGCCAATATACAGCCTTTTAAATCTTATTCACGGTGTGATAGGGAATTGGGGTCTAGCGATTATGGGTGTAACTTTTTGTATAAAGTTGCTGTTTTTCCCATTATCTCAATCCAGTTTCAGATCAATGGCTAAAATGCGCAAAATTCAACCGCGCTTAAAAGAGCTTCAGGATCGTTTTAAAGATGATAGACCTCGTTTCAACACTGAAATGATGAATCTATATAAAAAGGAAAAAGTTAATCCTTTAGGGGGTTGTTTACCTATTTTGATACAAATTCCAGTGTTTATGGCGTTGTATTGGGTACTAAGTGAGACGGTTGAATTTCGTCAAGCGCCCTTCATGTTGTGGATACAAGATTTATCGATACAAGATCCGTTTTATATCTTGCCGGTGATTATGGGTATTTCTATGAAAATTCAGCAAGGCTTAAACCCTGCGCCTATTGATCCCATTCAAGCAAAAGTAATGAAGATGTTTCCAATTGTCTTCACTGTATTTTTTCTATTCTTTCCAGCAGGTTTGGTTTTGTATTGGGTTATTAATAATACCTTATCAATCATTCAACAAACCTATATTACAAAGCAAATAGAAAAAGAAGGCTAAATTGCTTGTATCCCAAGATACCATTGCAGCCATTGCTACACCACCAGGGAATGGTGGTGTAGGTATTATTAGAATTTCAGGGACCCTAGTTCCTGAAATTGCCAAACATCTCCTAAATAAACCCTTAATTCCAAGATACGCCCAGTTTTCTCCTTTTATAGATGGAGATGGGGGTATTATTGATTCAGGGATTAGTCTTTATTTTCCTGCCCCTGCTTCCTACACTGGCGAAGATATCCTTGAGCTTCAAGGTCATGGTGGTGCTGTCGTCTTAGATATGTTATTACGTCGGGTGATTTCATTGGGCGCGCGATTAGCCAATCCGGGTGAGTTTACCGAACGCGCTTTTTTAAATGACAAACTTGATTTAGCCCAAGCGGAAGCGGTCGCTGATTTAATTGAAAGCAGTACAGAGCAATCAGTGCGTTCAGCACAAAAATCCATGCAAGGTGAGTTCTCTAACCAGATTAATGAGCTGGTTACAGAGTTAACTGAATTGCGTATTTATGTAGAAGCCTCAATTGATTTTGTCGATGAAGAAATTGATTTCTTAACCGATGGCGTGGTTGAAAAGCGTATTGTCAATTTATTGCAGCGTATTCAACAAATTCAAAAAACTGCGCAACAAGGTCGTTTATTGCGCGATGGAATGACTGTTGTTTTAGTCGGTAAACCTAATGCAGGAAAATCTAGTCTTTTGAATGCGTTGGCAGGGCATGAAGCAGCGATAGTGACTGATATTGCTGGAACGACTCGAGACGTGTTGAGGGAGCGGATTCAATTGGACGGTATGCCGTTACATATTATAGATACGGCAGGCTTAAGAGACAGTGAAAACTCCATTGAAAAAGAAGGTATCCGTAGAGCACATTTAGAGATTCAAAAAGCCGATAAAATTTTATTGCTGATTGATGCGAGAGAAGCAGAATCAGATGAATTATTAAAAACGCTGCCTACTCATATTCCCATCACCAAAGTGTTTAATAAAATCGATTTGCTGAATATTGAGCCTGAAATTAAGCAGACAGAAGAGGGCTTTAATTGTTATCTATCCATAAAAACAGGTCAAGGTATGTCTTTATTAAGACATCATCTTAAAGAAAGTGTTGGTTTTAATGAAGCAACTGATAATGTATTTATAGCCAGAAGGCGACATATAGAAGCAATAAGAGCGGGTAGTGAATTTGTAGAAAGCGCTTTAAGCCAATTACAAATCAACCAAGCGGGTGAATTAGTCGCTGAAGACTTAAGACACGCACAAATGAGATTTTCTGAAATTACTGGTAAAGTGACTTCCGATGACCTGCTTGGAAAGATATTCTCTAGTTTTTGTATAGGAAAGTAACTAGGTAAAACAACCGAAAACAACAACTAAACAAAGTCAATAAAATAAGGGTGTGTAGCGATACATGCCCTTTTTTGTTTTCTTATTATTACCTTTTTTACCCCTATATTACCCCTACTTACTTTAAAGGGGTAAAAAGGGGTAAGTTATGAAGATAACCATAGAGGAGCGAAATAATAAAGAAGGTGATAAGCAAAGTATCAGGCTTATCTATTGGCATGGCAGCTTTACCGATAAAGACGGAAAATTAAAACACAAGCGCACACGCGAGCATCTTGACACCTATCTACACGCCAACCCGAAAACTAAGCCCGAAAAACAGCACAACAAAGAAAGTATGCAATTAGTGGAGCAGATTAAAGCCAAACGCATTGCCGAGGCCGCAAGCGGTCAGCATGGCTTTACTGATACCAACAAATTAAGCACCAACTTCTATGCTTTCTTCAATAAGATCATGGAGACGAAGAAAACCAACGACAGCAATAAAAACTATGATTTATGGCAAGCGGTTTTAATCCACCTTAAACGCTATCACCCAGACGAAAGCCTAACCTTTGAGCAAGTTACCGTTGAATGGCTGGACGGCGTAAAAAAATATTTTGAATCACAAGCAAAAACAAAGAGCGGAAATCTTATTAGTAGTGGGACGGCCTCAAGTTATTTTAATAAAGTTAGAGCTGTTATTAATCCTAAAAAAATCAGTTGAGTCTAACTCTGCCAAAAAAATTCAGCATAAACTTGACATGGTTTGATCAAGAGAGTCAAGTACGTCCACCTTGATGGACAAGTAAGCCAATCCACATCGCGTGCGGGTTAACCAACAAGTGATTGATTTTAGGCTGTAAATAAATCAACTGATTTAATTTAACTTGGTGATTTATCAGTATTATAAAAAAGCTATTTGGCTGTGGATAACAGTGTGGATAAGCAGAGCTAATCTGTTGGTAAAGTTGTGTGGAAAAGATAGCGAATTTAGATGAGCTTATTTATACCATAGTTATCCACAACTAATAACTACTGTTAAGCAGTAAAGCAACTAATTGATTTATTAAGCCTATAAAGAGTTTTCCACAGGGATCTTAAGAGCTAATAATAATAAACTATAAAGAGTATAACATTAATATTATTGCGAAAAAATAATGGCGAGTACCATCAACCTTGTGGAAAAAACAAGTAAATGATACATATACCCGAGTTGCACACGGATGTACCGAACAAACGGTCAACAAACAACATCTAAAGCAAAGCCAGCTCGAATACAAAGCGTTTAACGCCTTAGAAAAACGGTCTTTTGCTTGTATTGCCGATGCTGAAACTGTCCTAGCGCATCTGCAAAAAACACTGAAGGTCGTCGCCTTACACGATTCGCGCATCGTCGAAGTGCTCGGATTCAAAGGCAAAGGACGCCCACGCAAGGACTGTCAACCCGAGATTATTGGCTATCGCATTGACGCAGGCGTTGCCTCCATACTCGAAACATGGCAGCGCAAGATTCAACAAAAAAGCTGCTTTATTATCGCCAGTAACCAACTGGACGAAGTGCAACTCAGTCACGAAGCCATGCTAGATCACTATACGCCAGGGCAACAAAAAGTCGAACGCAGCTTTCGATTTTTGAAAGACCCTCGGTTCATGGCGAGCACCCTGTTTCTTAAATCACCCAGGCGTATCATGGCGCTGATGATGATCATGACTCTCTGTCTTCAAAGACAACTGCACGCTGGGTGTTTCAGTTTTTCGCTGGTATCCATGTGCTGTCTCGTAATGAACTGCAACGCATACCATCACCAACTGCTTAACTTATTCGGTGAGCGTTATATTTTCTTATATGCTAATTCCGAGTAGCAGGGGTGCGGAATGTCGGATATAAGACTTACTCATGATGATAAAAACAGTGCTAACATTAGTGAATAATCATATTTGGATATTTTTGTGTAAATATGAATGTAGTGTGATTTACGGACAGATCGTAATTAATCTTTACGTTGAAAATTTAAACGGCTTGACGAAAAGAAAAAAGCCTGTATAATTTGCATCTCTTTCGGGGCAGGTCTTCGGAAGTGAAGTAAGCATGGTTTTTAGTCGTAAGAGAAAGTTTGAAGAAGTGAGTGATGAATGTTGTCACTGGATTATTTTAGATCCGGTCTTGAAGCGAAACTAGAAACTAGCTGTTGACAT
>CAIOMN010000066.1 GCA_903859415.1 uncultured Methylococcaceae bacterium | reverse complement strand
ATGGATTGCTGTCGCCACTACGACACAAACTACCTATGAAGCCACCGGTCTAGAGGTCGGCGTGGCTTATGAAGTCTCAGTCGCGGACGTAACCCCAGAAGGCATTGGTGATTATTGCCAGTCTGTCACCATTATCGTCATATAAAATATCGCTAAGTTTCATACCTTTAAACGATCACATCATCTCGGGTGCTGCAGGAAAAAATAGGTCCGCGTGGAATGATCACATACCATCAGTTAAACCTTAACCTCGTGTATAATAATCATTTACAGTTTAAATACTTACAAATGTTGTTATGTATAAATACGATGGCCTGCTTATTCACGAAAGCCACGATGATGAGGGGATTTTAGAGGTTATTGAACATAAAGGTTTCAGATCACTACACTTTGGCTCTTCCCCTAAACAGAGTAGCCTATTAATAGCAGACCCCAATAAGCTAGTGCTCGATTACGTAAGAGCCATGACCAGTTGGCTATTATTTAAGCCCTCGCTAGAAGATGATGCCCTACTGATTGGCTTGGGGGGTGGCTCACTTGCAAAACACCTTTTGTATCATTTTCCCGATAGTCGTTTAAAAGCAGTAGAACTTAGGAAAAGCGTCGTAAAAATTGCCCGCAGTCATTTTGGACTCCCCATAGATCACCGATTAAAAATTATCATTGATGATGGTGGCGACTATGTTCGCCAACGTGCTGAACCCTATCGGGAATATTATAGCCTGTTGTTTGTTGACGCTTTTGATCATGAAGGGTTAGCGGCCTCTATTTGTAATGAAGCATTTTTTGATGCCTGCAAAGCATTATTAAAAGCAAACGGGATTTTGGTTATTAATCTTTGGGGTGGCACCCATAATCCCGAATTCCAACAAGTTTCTTTGTGGTTAGGCCGAGTTTTTAATTGGCAAACCTTATTCCTTCCTGTTCGTGATAAAGGCAATATCATTGCTCTAGCTTTTAATGATTACACCCCTATTTATTCAATAAAAGAGTTAAGATCTAATGCATTAGAACTTGAACATCTCTATGGTATTGAATTCCCCTCTTTTTTAAGAGACCTAAAAAAACATAACGCCAGCACTTTCAACCAATTGATTAAGACATGATTTCCAATACGTTAGCACCCGCACCCAATCTTTTCAGCTACCGCAAATATTGGGCTCACCGTTTTGGTGTAGCGCCGGTATTACCCATGAGCCAAACAGAAATGGATGAGCTTGGCTGGGATAGTTGCGACATTATTTTAGTCACCGGTGATGCCTATATTGATCACCCCAGCTTTGGTATGGCATTAATCGGGCGCTTATTAGAGGCACAAGGCTTTAGAGTCGGCATCATCTCCCAACCCGACTGGACCAGCGCCAAGGACTTTACCAAACTCGGTAGACCCAACCTGTTCTTTGGAGTAACCGGTGGCAATATGGACTCAATGGTTAACCGCTACACCTCTGACAAAAAAATTCGCTCAAATGACGCCTATACAGCCGATGGCGCCGCCGGAAAACGACCAGATCGTGCCGTCAATGTATACTCTCATCGTTGCCGTGAGGCTTATAAAGACGTGCCTATTATTATTGGTGGCATTGAAGCCAGCTTACGGCGCATAGCACATTATGATTATTGGTCTGATAAAGTACGTAAATCCGTATTATTAGATTCAAAAGCAGATTTATTGGTGTACGGCAATGCTGAACGTCAGATCGTTGAAATTGCTCAGCGTTTAGCGCAAGGTGAAGCCATATCAGATCTCAAAGGGATTCGTGGCACTGTTCATTTTGTTAAACAAATACCTGAAGGGTGGCGGGTTAAAGATTCCACTGACATTGATAAACCGGGTGCAATTAGCCCCATTCAAAATCCTTATCAAGAAGAACCGGCTTGCGACCAAAAACCTGAGGATAGTAGTGTCTCCAGTTCTGGTGAAATAGCCATTCCCCTAACGAGTGTTGGCTCAATCAAGCAATTAATGCGAGATTCTCGCTCACAAACTGTTATTCGCTTACCGGCTTATGAAAGTGTAAAAGATGACCCCATCTTATATGCGCATGCTTCTCGCGTCATGCACGGTGAAACCAATCCCGGTAATGCCAGACCATTGATTCAGCAACATGGAACAAGACAGGTCTGGATTAATCCACCGCCAATTCCGTTAACCACCAAAGAAATGGATGGCGTCTTCGACCTACCCTATTCTCGCGTGCCTCATAAAGCCTATGGTACTGCAAACGTACCGGCCTTTGAAATGATTCAACACTCAGTCAACATTATGCGTGGCTGTTTTGGTGGCTGCACCTTCTGTTCCATTACCGAACATGAAGGCCGCATTATCCAAAGCCGCTCAGAAGATTCTATTATTAAAGAAATTGAAGCCATACGGGACACCTCACCCAATTTCACCGGTCATATTTCTGATTTAGGGGGCCCGACGGCCAATATGTATCGACTGGCTTGTAAAGATCCAAAAATTGAGGCTGCCTGTCGTAAACCTTCCTGTGTCTATCCTGGCATTTGCCCTAACCTTGATACAAACCATGCGCCATTAATCAAACTCTATCGGAGAGCAAGAGCCTTACCCGGTATCAAAAAGATTTTTATCGCCTCTGGTTTACGTTACGACCTAGCTGTTGAATCCCCCGAATATGTCAAAGAATTAGTCACCCATCATGTCGGTGGTTATCTTAAAATTGCTCCAGAACATACCGAACAAGGGCCTTTATCAAAAATGATGAAGCCTGGAATGGGTACTTACGACCGATTTAAAGAAATGTTTGATAAGTATTCCAAAGAAGCCGGAAAAGAGCAGTATTTAATACCTTATTTTATTGCGGCACATCCCGGCACTACCGATGAAGATATGCTTAACCTGGCGTTATGGTTAAAAAGTCACGGCTTTAGAGCGGATCAGGTTCAGGCATTTTTGCCGTCCCCGATGTCCATTGCAACTGCAATGTATCATTCGGGTAAAGATACATTGCATAAAGTCAGTCGTAATGCTGCTGATATGTCCATCCCTAAATCGATCAAGCAACGCCGCTTGCACAAGGCATTTTTGCGCTATCATGACCCTAAGAATTGGCCGTTATTACGTGATGCTTTAAACGAAATGGGCCGGAATGATTTAATAGGTAACGGCAAGCATCACTTGATTCCTTCTTACCAACCGAAAGGCACTGCAATTACGCCCAACAAGGCCCAACAGTTTAAAACCAAATTTACAGGATTTGATAACAAACCCGCTAAAAAAGGTTTTGGTCATCATAAAAAAAACCAATAACTTATAAAAACACTTTCAAAATAAATATAATCTTGTATAATTGCGGTTTATTCGCTGGTTTAGCTCAGTCGGTAGAGCAGCTGATTTGTAATCAGCCGGTCAGGAGTTCGAATCCCCTAACCAGCTCCAAGTTTTAAAATATAAAAATAAGAAATATTTGCTGGTTTAGCTCAGTCGGTAGAGCAGCTGATTTGTAATCAGCCGGTCAGGAGTTCGAATCCCCTAACCAGCTCCAATAAATCAAAGGCCTGAATGAATTTTCATTCAGGCCTTTTTTATTACCCGCTAAAAACTACAAAATTATCGATGCTCTAAGAATATCTACCAGACATCTTACCCCAGGCCCTGCAAAATCAGGATTTGCCAAAATAAGGTAAAGAGTCACTTCCCGTGTGTGTCCATCCCTCAACGGTAAAGGCTTTAAAATCCCTGACTGTAGTTCTTCACGAATATGCTCTTCAGGCAACCAAGCGAACCCATACCCCATACAGACAGCCTGAATCGATGTAGCGACCTGGCTCACTGTCCAACGCTGATCAACCTCAACAGTAACCGTACGTTGATCTCGCTTTGACCCAGAATCCCGAACCACCACATGACGATAGGCCCGCAAATCCCGATAAGTCAATTCACTTCCCAGATGATGGAGTGGATGATCAACATGAGCAACCGCTTGTAGACGAATTCGCATTAAAACCTCACCCAAAAAACCTGAAGGTATTTGAGGAGAAATAGCCAAATCAACATCCCCACTCAGCAATGCATCTGAAGTTCCACCGAGTACCGACTCAATCAATTCAATTCGAGTACCGGGACTTTCCATACTAAAACGTTGTAAACATTTCAAAAGCAGCTCGGATGGAAACAGGATTTCAACGGCAATACTAATAACAGCTTCCCAACCAGCCGAAAGCTTATGAGCTGCACGCTCTAAGTCATTGGCCTCATCCACCAACGCAAGCGCACGCCGGTAGAGCATTTGTCCAGTCGGCGTAAGTATGGCCTTACGACCTTGAATTTCAAAGGCTTTGACACCCAGCAAAGATTCAATTTTTTGTACTGCATAGCTAACTGCAGATTGGCTTTTACAAAGTCTTTCCGCCGCTTGTGCGTAACCACCCGCATCCACAACTTCGATCAAAGATCGCCATTGCTCTAAAGTGATATGAGGACTCATGAATACCTATCGAATATATTGATTAATGCTAACTGATTATTATGCTTTTTTATCTGCTGAATAAGAAGTTAAATATAACCACTTTCACTGATTTTAATTTCAATCTATCCCTACATCAGATGGCAGCGGTGTCAAGTTGCGCCGCAATCTTGGACAAAAAATTTTGCCAGATAATGAATTGAACAGACAGTATCTCGAATCATATATAATTTATTAAAGAAGCCTCGGTGGCATTTTTACTACTTTTTCAAAATTGGGTCCTTATTTGAATGCAATAGATATTTTTCCTTGGAATGATAATTTCAATACCGGTGTTCAAATCATCGATGAACAACACCAGGTACTTGTTAATATATTAAACCAACTCGCCAGCCATATTGCGTTCAAAACGGATATCCCAACATTAAAAATTATACTGGATGAGCTAGTCGACTATACTGTTTTCCACTTTCAAGCCGAGGAAGGTATTTGGCATCAGAATCTTCCAGATGACTGCCTAGAGCTTGAACATAAAAAAACACATGACAGTTTTATAGAAACGATTTTCCAAACCAAGGAACAACTTGCTTCAGAATCTGAAGACAGCATTATCGAAGGTTTGCTTTCTTTTCTCACAAGATGGCTTGCAACACACATCCTTGAAAATGACCGATATATGGCGGCTGTTGTTTTTTTTATTCAATCAGGGATGCCATTTGAAGATGCAAAGACTAAAGCTAAGGAACGCTTGGGGGGTGAGACAAAAGTTTTAGTCGACCTAATACTCGTTCTCTATGAAAAACTTTCTGTCAATACACTCAATTTGATGCGTGAACTCAAGTATCGAAAAGAACAGGAAGAATTAATCAAGCAACATACCTCCCAATTAGAACTCATGTTCATGAGAACGGTGGGGTTAGCTACCACCCTTTGTGAAATGCGTGATCCCTATACCGTGGGACATGAAAAGCGGGTTGCAGAGATTTCTATAGCGATTGGGACTGAAATGGGGCTTGATTCACATCGTATTGAAGGCTTAAAAGTGGGTGGATACCTACATGATTTAGGAAAGATGTGCATTCCACTTGAGATTCTTGGTAAACCCGGAAAACTGAGTCCTATCGAACTCATGTTGATTAAGCAGCATCCCCAAGCTGGCTATGATGTCCTTAAAGATGTTGGATTTCCATGGCCGGTTGAACAGATTGCCTTGCAGCATCATGAGCGCATGGATGGCTCAGGTTACCCCAATGGATTAAAGGGAGATGAAATTCTTTTAGAAGCACGCATTGTCGCTGTTGCTGATGTTATTGAGGCAATGTCAACACACCGCCCCTATCGATCTGGACTGGGACTTGAAGTAGCACTCGCTGAAATTGAAAGCGGCATTGATACTGCATACGACCGAAATGTGGCTGAATGTTGTTTGCGATTGTTCCGAGATAAAAGTTTTAAGTTGCCAAGCTAATCTTTCAAGTATTCATTGACTTGATTTCTGCACCCACGGCCGTTAGTATCGTACGCAGCAAGTTAATGTCATCTGCCAGTTCATCGGAGCAAACAATGTCATTTATCTCATGCTCAATGGTTTTGGCTTTTTCTTGCAAAGCGGCTATCCCGAGGGTAGCAGAAATACTTTTCAGGGAATGGGCGATTCGTTTTGCACTGGCAAAATCACCTGCACTCAAAGCTGATTGTATGTTATCAGCATCAGTGAGATGCTTGTCAGCGAACTTGATTAACATGCGCTGGTAGCTCACTGGGTTACCGCCCAAAAATTTTAGCCCAATTGCAACGTCAATTAAATTACCGTCACTTCCTCGGATAAAAGGCAGTAGATTTCGTGAAGTCTTTGTTTCATAGAGAGAGGGAACAGCGCTCTCTTCAGGTAACCATTGCGCCAGTAATGCATAAAGCCGTTCAGGCTCGACAGGTTTGGTAATAAAGTCATTCATTCCAGCCTCTTCGCAATTTCTACGATCTTCTTCAAATGCATTCGCTGTCATGGCTATAATAGGGATTTTTTTGCCCAAACTCATTTGTCTGATGTTTCTCGTTGCCTCTAGTCCATCCATCACCGGCATTTGCATATCCATCAGAATCAACTCATAGGGTTTATTCTCGATCATTTTTATGGCTTCCAGACCATGGTTAGCTATATCAACGATTAACTCGTAACTCTCCAGAATCCCCCGAGCCACTTCCTGATTGATTTCGCTATCCTCCACCAGCAGAATATGAGCGCCACGACGTAGCCCTATCGAAGTAAAGATGGCTTTCTCACGTATTAACTCTACTGTATCGCACAGTTTCAATTTCGCGGTAAACCAAAAGGTACTGCCTTGTCCCGGACTACTGACAACTCCAATCTCACCGCCCATAAGCTGTGCTAGACTCTTAGAAATCGCCAAACCAAGCCCCGTGCCTCCATATTTACGCGTAGTCGAAGCATCTGCCTGAACAAACGCTTTAAACAAATTAACCTGTTGAGCTGAAGTAAGACCAATACCCGTATCCTGTACTTCGAAGCGTAACATGATGTGATCATCTATTTCTGAAACTACTCTGGCACACAAGGTAATACACCCTAGATCGGTAAACTTAATAGCATTACCCGAAAGGTTAATAAGAATCTGGCGGAGGCGTAACTGATCGCCTCGCACACACTGCGTGTATAAGCGAGGATCGATCTCTTCAACTATCTGGAGCCCCTTGCTGCCAGCCTGACTACTCATCATGTTACGCACATAATCCAGGATAGAAGGAACGAGAAACGAGGCTTCTTCCAGAATTATTTGGTTAGCTTCAATTTTCGACAAATCAAGAATATCATTGATAACACCCAGCAGATGCTGACCTGAACTGATGATCTTGCTTAGCTGCTCTTGCTCAGATGGCTGCCGGATCTTCTCTTGCAATAAGTAGGCAAAGCCAATGATGGCATTCATCGGGGTGCGAATCTCATGGCTCATATTGGCTAGGAAAGTACTCTTGGAACGGTTAGCTAACTCGGCCTCCAACTTGGCTTTCTCAAGCTCTTCCGTACGGGTTTCAACCAGTTGTTCCAGATGCATTTGGTAATTTTTGAGTGCCTCCTCCAGTCGCATACGTTCAGTGATTTCTTCAACCATACATAAGTGGCACTTTTGATTATCAGCCTCTTCTTTTAATGGTGATATTGTCATGCTGACCCATACATTAGAACTATCTGGTCGAATATAACGTTTTTTCATTTTAAATTCTGATATTTTTCCAGCATTAAGAAGAGCCATATGATCGAGATCTTCTTGCACATCATCTGGATGAGTAATACTCATCCAGTCGATTTTAAGCATTTCATCGATAGTTCTACCCACTATATCGGCATATCGCTGATTAACATGGTACATATAGCCGGTAAACGAGTCGATTATGCCAATCCCGATGGGTGCTTGTTCAAACAGGGCATGCACACGCTCATCACTTTTACGTAAATCGTTTTGAATACGGACACTTTTTTCAATTTCTAAAGAAAGTGCCAAAGTTTTACGATTAATCTCTTGGGCAACATATCTCTTCTCACCACTGAGGATAAGTGCCATTGTGCCCAAAAAACTGCACATCAAGAGTGCCAAAATAAAGATAATAAGAGAAGGCGTTAGGCGCTTTGCACCCAAATTATTAAAGGGTTGAAAAATAAGGACGCGCCAATTACGATCCGCCAGCTTTATTATTTCCTGGTAATGAATTCCATTCCGCTCAAGATTAATGGATTCTTCAAATACTGGTAGATTTTCCATAGTATTGCTTATCAAAGGAGTACCGCCCTGACTACTATCTTCTAAGCGCCAAACCAAGCCGATTGAATCGTCACTAAGTTTGCCGCTAAGTCGACTTAAATCCAGTATACCCACGCAAAATCCTCGAATCTCGCCATTGGCCCCATGTACCGGCGAGACAATCAGAATACCTCCCAATCCATCTGGATCTTGAAATAGCTTCACTTTAGCGGAAGCGGTGGGTGCATCAGAATCCCACGCCCTCTGAATGGCATCTGCTCGCAAAGGCTCCGCAAAAAGATCAATCCCATGTGCAGATTTATTGGGATCAAACGGCCCAATATAAGTGACAGGCGCCGACCAGCCGTTTAAATTCGGTGTCCAGCCATTAGGACGCGTTATTTGAACAGGGTAACCAAACAACTGCGATGTGGTTTTAGCATAAACGTCAGCCTCATTCTGAGAGACTAAGGGTACCCATTCCCAAGCCCTAAAGATTTCCAGCTTATGAAAAACTCGTTTACTGAAAGCTTCGAACTCTGATGGGGTAACCTGTTTAGATGCTTCAAAAAAAGCCGTTAAATCGAGTAAGCTCTGAGTCTGAGTTAATTCTATTTTTTTTAACGTGTTCAACAGGTTAACTGTGTGGCTCTGGAAGTGATTAACTAACTCCTGTTTATCACTGTTTCTAAGGGAATGTTGAAGAAATCCACAAAATAGCATACCGATCAATAAGGGCATCCCTACCTGCCAGCGACGTCCCTTCCAAACCTCGCGACGGTCAAATATTACCAAGGCTAAGGGTGTAAAAATTAGCACACCAAAGCTGTCACCGATCCACCAGTTGATAAAAGTAGACAAAATCTGATCTGCGTTAATCAAGCCCTTAAGCCATAAGGCACTTGAGCCAATCAATGCACCCATGAGACAGGTTGCTAAAGTAACTAAAGAAAATCGGAGTACACTTTTAGGAACGGCTAGATCAATCGATGGCTCATAGTAACGAAGTAGCTTTTCTCCAGCCAAAACTTGCAGGGTTGAACCACAAGCCATGATCCAAGGTAACCAACTTTGATCAAACTGTCCACCCTGAATAACTGCGTTACTACAGACTGAGCCGATAAGAATACCCGGCCAAAGGCGCCATCCTCTCCAAATAAGGCAGGCAGCAAGAGCAAATCCAGCGGGAGGCCAAACAAGTGCCACTGAACCCGGTGTTAATGCCAGCATCAAACTGAATCTACTCAGTAAGAAATAGATCAGTCCAACGCCGATATTAAGAATAATGAACTTCATTCCATAGTATGTGATTATGTATCCTACCTGCAAGTAGTCTGCCAGCATTGAAGCTGACAGACAATTCTCAAAAACTAATTACTTAATGGCCCCTGCTCTTGCACCCGCAGCAGGATCAGGTGT
>CAIOMN010000065.1 GCA_903859415.1 uncultured Methylococcaceae bacterium | reverse complement strand
GAATAATGGCATTCTGCCTCTTAGGATCTGGTAAAAAATAACGCGGATTCAAATTTCAGGAAGTTATTTTTTACAGTATCCTAAAGGCAGCCGTTTTGAGAATATAGCCTCTGAGCAGGTGAATTTAGTGATGGATAAACTTAACCATCGGCCTCGTAAAACGTTAAACTATAAAACCCCTCATGAGGTATTTTTTGGTGACAAGTTGCGTGAGGCTGCATGATTACTGGAATTGCACTTCGGAGTTGAATCCGCGATTGTATAAAAATGGTCAACATTAAACATAAATCAAACCTCATCAACATCTTCTTTATGAACGTATTAACTGTATGAAAAAGCTCGGGCGTAACGATCCCTGTCTTTGTGGCAGTGGCAAAAAATATAAGCAGTGCTGCCTAAAGGCGGAGGAAGTCCAGACGGTCAGCGACCGCTCCGAAGCAGTGCCCAAAGCCATAAAGTGGCTCTTTACGAAATATGATCAAATAGCCTCTGAAGCACTCCATGAAGGATTTTTCGGAGGACTCGACGACGATGAATATGCCATGCTCGAGGATTTGCACGGCGATTCCTATGAAGGCATTATGATTAATGCCATGGAATGGTTCCTGGCCGATGGCATTATGACCCTCAAGGGACAAGATCATCGTGTTGCGGACTTGCTACTCGACCGGGGTGGACCTCTCTTCTCCGCCGAACAGCGGCAATGGATCGAGCTGCTGACGGCCAAGCCACTCAGACTCTATGAAATTACTGAAGTCATACCTGGCGAATCCATGACACTAAGAGATGTACTGTTGCCTGAACGCACGCCAATCGTCATCAGAGAAAAATCAGGATCACGGCAAGTGACCCCCTACGACCTCATGGCAGCACGCATCCTGCCGGTTAAAAATCATTTCGAACTGTCGGGTGCCGTCTATGCTTTCCCCCGCAACCTAAGCTGGGATTTGTTAGACGATCTCCGCGATGTACTGGAAGGCGTCGAGCCTGACTCGTCTCTTGCCAAAGAAATCACCAGTATCATCATTCCAAATCAATGGCTCCGGCTATTTGTAAACGCCTTTGAAATGCCACAATTGGTTGATCATCTGACAGGAGAGCCATTATTGTTCGTTACCGATCATTATCGAGTTCAGAACTGGTCCGCTCTGGATCATGCCTTGTCTGGTGAAGCGGATATTGAAGGCAGCCGTGAGGAGGGTTGGAGCCGTCTTTTTGAAAGTGAGGATGGTTTGATACGCAGATATCTCAGTATTGATTTGGATAAACGCCCAGATCGAGTCAAAGTGTCTTATCTCACTCAACAGTATGCGGACGAGGGTCGACCTTGGTTCGAAACAGTGGTAGGCACAGCCGTTGCCTTTGTTAGTCGGGAAATTTCCGATCCCAAGGGGAGGCTCGCTAATTTACAGCCCAATGAGAGCAAGGAAACATCGGCTCCGGTGGGGCTGCCGCCAGAGATGCTGACCGAGATCATTAAGGAGAGAATTTGGCAACTTTATGCGGACTGGGCTGACAAGCCATTACCGATATTGGGCGATAAAACGCCGCGCGAAGCGGTTGAAACGTCGGAAGGCTTGGAACAGGTGAAATTCTTGCTGCATACCTACGAACACGGCGAAGCACAGCAGGCCAAAGCTCAACACCGCACACCGGTTTCCTATGAATTTCTCTGGCAGGCGGTAGGGATAACACCCTAGTTAGGTAACTCGCAAAAAATAACCACCATTAATTTTCATCAGATCATTCTTAAAACTGATGTACGCTATAGGCCTAATATTACCGATCAAAACCAAAGAGCATGATCAATTTATCGAAACAACACATAGCTACGATTAAAGATGCTGCGAAAAAATTAACTGGGGCAACAAGGTGAGAGTTTCAAGCACAGGTGTCTATTGATTATTTGAACTCAAAATCGCACTTGGCTGAAAAGATATTTGGTTGGGATCGCAAGACGGCTACGTTAACTAGAGTCACCTTGGAATGGGCAAAAACCATGACTTGGAAAGGGGTATGCCCCGTTTTGAAACTGCTGGAAACCACTTACCAAAGCCGGTACGACCTGCAATATCCACCCAATTATCTGCGGTATTGAAATGAATGATAAAATGGCATAGAGAACGGCATTGCTCCACTGAATTTAATAGGAAAATACTATGCACTTGTTACGCGTTCAAGTCCCTGACTTTAGAGTATTAAAAGATATAGATATTACCTTTGAGCAAACATTTAATCCTACTGTCTTTCCGCTAGGCAGTCTTAATGGCGGCGGTAAAAGTACGTTGTTACAGCTGATTTTTGTGTTGCTGCATTGTTCAGCGCATAGTGAACGACATCAATTTATTGCCAATATGCTGGAGCGTGTAACAATTCCAGAAGACGAAAATAGCAAGCTGCTGGCTCGATTTGAGTTGATAGACGGTGATGAGAAGATTGAGTTGGAGTTTACTCTTTACAATGATGATTATTTGCGTCAATTGGATATTGATCCTATTTTTAATAAGGAAATGGTTTCTTTTGGTATCTTTCCTAAAAATGAACGTCTGCTTTCTGATGAAAGATCAGATGCTGAAATCGAACAAGACTTTTATGATGCGAATATAGATTCAGATCCCTCTCTATCTCCACGTGAAAAACAAGCAATGATGAAAGCCTTAGCATCTGGTTTTGATAAATACATGGAGGAAAGAAAAAAATTAATTGCAACAATTCCACCTTTAGCTAAAAGCATTTATAAAAGCTTAACAATTAGAAAACAACATTACGTTACAAGCTATTCTTGCAATGACAATGCAATAGGGCTTTTATGTTTTTCTTCAAATGCCAACAAATCGACAAAAGACATAAAAGCTATTCTAACGATACTTTCTAAACAGGTGTTTCTTTCTGCGCCTCCCACACAAATTTATTTATTTCTTGATGAATCGACAAAGAAATTGCTTTTTAAAAAACGTGATGTGAAAAGAAATCGTTGGATAGATAACTATGAATCAAGTCTTGATGAAGCTAAAAACAAATTACCCAACTTCTTAACCTTTGATGTTTTTGCTGTTGATGCCGTTATCTCATCAATTGAACAAGCCCGTAATCAAGACTTTAAATCCTTCGTCGATACAGGAACTAATGGCACAAGATATCAAAAAATAATGGCAGAACTGAATCTATTAATGCAAGGCAAAAAAGTATTGCCGCAATTGGATGAAAATGCCGCTATCACCGGAATAGTATTCAAAACCAATGATGACATAGAAATTTATCCAGAAGACTTAAGCCACGGCGAATTAAAACGCTTAAGCATTTATGTCTGGTTAAAATCATTACCCAAAGGTGAAAACATTGTACTCATGGATGAAATAGAAAATGCCCTACATCCTGATTGGCAATATCAAATCGTCCGCGATTTAGTCGAGTGGGGTAAAGATAACCAATATATTTTAGCGACACATTCTTACGGACTCTGCGAAGCCCTGACGCCTGCGCATGTCAAAGAACTTGAGCCTAAGCTCATTCCACATTAACGATGAGCCTTTCAAATACCGAGTTGCAAGAGCATTGCAACACAATTATCAATTCTCGACGTGCCCAAAATAAAATCGTAATTCTTTGTGAAGGCAATATACACGCTGATGAAGGCAAAGCTTCACCTTCCAGCTATCGGCAACTAGAAAAACTTCCCGACGCCAATTTTTATAAGGCTTGCATCCCTGTTTGGTGGAAACAAAAACGCCCTGAATTTTTCATCTGTGGTGATAGACAGGATGTCATCAACACTTATTTTGAATTACAGAAAATGCACTCACAGCCGCGTAATGATTCCTACCTGAATAAAGACAAGCTCTTTGCCATCATTGACCTGGATTTGCCGCTGTGCAAATTCGACGATAGTTATCCTATCAAAGACAGTGAAGCCTTGTTTTATAGGCTCTATCAGCAAGGACAAATCAATCAACAGGCCATACTTGAAAAGTCCATTTTTATCACCGGATTAATTTATAAAGAAGCCTATTTCCTGATTCCCGATTTGCAACCTCTTTTTGATGACTATTCCCCAGTTGTGCATTTCAATAATGTGCCGATCAACCTGAAAGCTGTTTACCGAGAAATGGCGCACAAGCTGATTAATGACGGAAATCTTATGCAGCCGGATCAGTTTAAACGTGCTTGTGAAAGAATCCAGCATTGTCAGCAGTTGAATTTTAATAGCCTAAACGATTTACAACAAAGCTGGTTAACTGCTTTTGATACAGCCGATAAATCAACACAGCAAATCTTAATTTATGCGACATTGACTATTCATCAAGTTAAAGATTATTGGAAAGCTGTTACACCCCATGAGGAAGGCATTATTCCAGCTGAACGCTTTAAAGAACAATTAATCTTAAAAATTGCCGACTTTTATGCGAGACAAGCACACAACAGCACTCATCACATTCCTGGTTTTTTTAATGCACTGTCAAAATGGGCGTAATTTTGGATGAGAATAACTATCCAGTTGAAATTGAATCGTTGGATTAATATAAAAACATCAACGATCGCTTTCTAAATAGCCCATCTTTTACCATACTGGCTAAAAGGAGGGCTAAGAAGCTTCTTCAGATTTTAAACGAATTGACCACTCTTAATACGTCTTACCGTACTCACCAACAGATCAACTTCCTGATGAGTGTTATAAAACGCTAACGAAGGACGCACCGTACTTTCCAGTCCAAAACGACGCAAGATAGGTTGAGCGCAATGATGGCCGGTACGAACGGCAATACCGACTCGATTAAGGGCTACACCAATATCCTGATTACTATGGCCGTCTAACACAAATGACAGCACGCTGGTTTTTTCAGCCGCCGTACCTATCAAATGTAAACCGGAGATACTTCTCAGGGCATCCATGGCATACAGCAATAATTCATGCTCATAACGGGCAATATTATCGATGCCCACCTTTGATACATATTCAAGCGCAGCACCCAGACCTACCGCATCGGCGATATTACCCGTACCTGCTTCAAAACGGGCTGGAGCGGGTTGATAGACAATTTTCTCAAACGTCACATCTTCAATCATATTGCCGCCGCCTTGCCAAGGTGGCATAGACTCAAGCAAATCAGCTTTTCCATAGAGCACGCCGATACCGGTAGGACCAAATATCTTGTGACCCGAAAAAACAAACCAGTCACAATCCAGAGCCTGTACATCAGCACGTAAATGCGAAACCGATTGAGCACCATCAAGCAAAACAAGGGCACCGACACGATGCGCCATGTCTATCATCTCTTTAGCCGGTGTTACTGTTCCCAAAGCATTAGAAACCTGAGTAAAGGACACCAATTTAGTCTTGGATGTTAGCAGTTTTTGATACTCACCCAATAACACCTGCCCGTGATCATCAACCGGCGCTACACGTAACACAGCACCCGTTAAATCACACAATTGCTTCCAAGGCACAATATTAGCGTGATGTTCTAGCCAGGTAATGACTATTTCATCCCCTTCTTTAATATTTTGATGGCCCCAACTTTTAGCAACTAAATTAATAGCTTCGGTGGTGCCCCTTGCAAATACAATTTCAGATGACGAAGAGGCATTTAAAAAACGCCCTACGATATCGCGGGCTTTCTCATAAGCATCAGTCGATCTTGCTGCTAATTCATGTGCTGCACGGTGAATATTAGAGTTCTCATGTTCATAAAAATAAGAAACCCTATCAATTACCGATTGAGGTTTTTGAGTCGTCGCCGCATTATCAAACCATACCAAAGGATGTCCGTTAACCCGTTCTTTGAGTATCGGAAAATCACGACGTATAGCTTGAACATCAAAAGCCGGATGAGCAGAACCCAACCCAGGTGCCTGCGCATTTACCTCACCCGTTTTTAACTCATCGAGAAAATAAAAAGTCGGCTTGGACTCTGGGTTTACTGGAACAGATCCCGGCATCGCAAACAACTTTCTTATTTCCGCTTCGCCGGGTAATCCATAAGATTCAGGTGATAATCCTGCAATTAAAGCAGGATCAAAAGCACTAAAACCAGTTGGCAACGCAGTGGGTGGCGTTATATTAGGTTGTTGAACGTTTTCAGTCGCAAACAGTTTTTGTAACTCTGCTTCAAACGGCTGTTGTAAGCTATTTACCTTATTAGTATCGGCTAATGTAGGCGATGCTAATGAACTAGCATCAATGCCACCGATTCCAGAGGGATGACTTCCAGAAGGTGATCGAGAAACTAATAACTGTTGCAATTGTGCCTCATCAGGCAACCCAAAATTATTCGGCAAAACCCCTTCCAGCACTGATTTATCAAAGCTTGATAAACTCGATGTTGTCGTCTGACTATTTAACACGGGCCCTGTATCAAGACTATCTGGCACCTGTTTTAGTGAAGGTTGACGCTGCTGAGCAAAGAAAGACTTTAATTCAGCATCCCCAGGCAGACTAAAACTCTGAATACCGGGCACAGATGACTTATTAACACCGACTAAAGGTGACGTCACTTCGTTAGGTAATGCCGAAGCAACCAATCCCAGTCTTGACCCATCACAAGGCAGTGCTGTAAATAGCTCATTAGCCAGTTTGGTTAATTGCTCAATGTCTGGCAATGAAGTATCTTGGGGTAAACTTTGCGGCGCTAAATTAGATGGCTCAAAGTTATTTGTATTCATGATACTTGCCCACTTCGACATTCTCGAGGACTCCGAGCGCATCATCAGTCAACACAGCCAGCGAGCAATACAGTGAGATCAAGTAAGAGGCAATAGCTTTGTGATTAATGCCCATAAAACGAACTGAAAGCCCCATGCTCAATTCCCCAGTCAGATTGGGTTGATACAAACCAACAACACCTTGACGGCTCTCACCCGTACGTAACAACAAGATATTACTTTTGCCATTAACCACTTTTAATTTATCAGTTGGAATGATGGGTAAACCACGCCAGGTCATAAATTGTGAACCAAATAAAGTAACAATAGCGGGTGGTACGCCACGACGAGTACATTCACGACCGAATGCAGCAATGGCTAATGGATGAGCCAGGAAAAATGCAGGCTCTTTCCAGACGCGAGAAATTAACTCATCCATATCATCTGGCGTTGGAGCACCTGTACGGGGTTGAATTCTAAATCCCGGTGCAACATTGTTTAATAAGCCATATTCAGCGTTGTTAATCAGTTCACTTTCTTGACGCTCTTTAATGGTTTCAATAGTCAAGCGTAATTGTTCATGAATCTGATTATGTGGACTGCTGTATAAATCAGAAATACGGGTATGTACATCTAATACAGTATTAACTGCATTTAAACGGTACTCACGGCCCCATTCTTCATAATCAACAAATGTTTGTGGAAGTTCTTTTTCATCAAGGCTTGAGCAGTCTACTAATAGACCTGCTTCATTCTTAACTTTGTTAACACGATAAATACCCGCTTCAAGTGGTTTCCATTGTAGTAAATGAACCAACCATCTTGGCGTGATGGTTGACAACATGGGAACTGTTTTAGTGGCATTCGCCAGGGTACGCGCGGCAACATCCCCTAACGCGGTATTTGCTTCATGGATATCAGACATGGTAGTTTCCTATTATGGGTTAAAATTTATTATCGGTTAGTTATATTAATAATTATCTTCCAATCTCCAGGATGGAAAGGTTTTTTGAATATCCTTATTTCTGTGTTTGAAAGCTGGAGCTTTCTTATGATAATAGCTACCCACAAATCTCTTAGGTTGAGCTAAATTTTCTCCAAAAAAAAAGCCAACGGCGCCGTTTGGTTCCGTTGGCTTCCAGTTGACTGGTCAGCTTGAAATATCAGTTTAAAATACTCCACACGTTAAATTTTGTCAAAAAGGTTTTGTAAAATATTTCAAAAGGGGATATGTCTGATATTGATAATATAATGCAACTACGTCATTGTTTCTGACTAACTAACTAATTATTAAAGAGAGCGGCTCATTGAACACATTAACTAAAATACTAACCTCAAGAATGATGAGTTTCTTTAGTGGTTTGCTACTGGCTCTAATTTGGAGCTGGTTTGCCTATAGGCATTTGTCCAATTTTATTGAAACAACGTCATGGTCATCGCTATTCTTTGCTATCAATGAAACCATGGTCGTATGCTTTTATCTTTTCAGAAGCTCTCCCAGCAGTGTTTCTATCAATCCTTTTGACTGGCTAGTGGCTTTTATAGGTACTTTTACACCGTTATCATTACGACCAGAACCCTATGGCATACTCGCTACTGGAGAGTATTTGGTTTTTCTCGGCATTTTTCTTCAAGCTCTCAGTATCCTATCCCTAAATCGCAGTTTTGCATTAGTTCCTGCTAAGCGTGTGATAAAGACCAGCCATATGTATGGTATTGTTCGCCACCCGCTTTATGCAAGCTATATTTTGGGTCTCACGGGCTATGTATTACGCTATACCTCAGAGGTAAATATCACAATTTTAATTATTACTCTAGTCACAATTGCCATTAGAGTTTTCAGGGAAGAACGTCACTTAGCTAATGACTGTACTTATCACGAATACATGCAAAAAGTCCGATATCGGCTAATTCCTTTTGTTTTTTAACTCGTTTAAACAAGAAGATCAAACGAAATAAGAGCAAACCCATTAATTGGAATAATCATGTTGCCTACCCACTTAAGCCAAGATAGTTATAAAATACAGAGAAGCTCTAATAACACGATTTCTTATCCTTCTAGGAAGTGGAAATTCTTCTATCCCATTAACTATCTGTAAACAGGTCAAGAAATTCCCGATCAACCATGAACTTTAACAAGGCTACCTTACCTTAATTTACGCCAAATAACGAATCCAGTTTCTGATAACTATGTTTGCCATTACGGCCTACTTCAGTGATAATAAACATGAATGATATACGTTATTTTCTGATTATTTTATTTTTTAGTCATTACGCATAATAGCAAGATATCCTCAACGAGTTCTCATTTTAGCCCCACTTTAAGCGGGTAGTCACTCAAATGGAACTAGCTAAAACTGGTTACATTACAATTTCAATATTACGAGATGGTGGTTAGTTAATGATTCTAATACGATATTTGATGGTCGGTGTGGCAAATACCTTAGTTGGTTTGGGTACTATTTATTTTGCCATGTATTTTTTGCACTTTAACGTTGTCCAATCAAATGCGATTGGCTATTCAATTGGTATTTTGCTAAGTTTTTCTTTGAACAAAACATGGACTTTTAGCAGTCAAGATCATATTACCTCAAGTTTTATCCGTTATTTACTTGTACTGGGTATAGGTTACGCAGCGAACTTGGCTACCGTATTATATATATATTCCCATTTTTACCTGAGTCCATATGTTGCGCAAGCGATTGGAATTTTGCCCTATACAGCAATTGGCTTTCTGGGTAGTCGTTATTTCGCTTTCCGTACACAAGGCAGATCAAGCGCCGCAGAAAATAAACTATCCAACAAAGCTGTTTTTGATAAAAAATCCGTAACACCATGTATGGTAGATGTAAGCATAGTTGTGCCCTGCTATAACGAAGAAGCTGTTTTAGCAGAAACGACCAAACGATTGGCGGATTTATTGCAGCAACTTATTATCGAAGGACGTATAACACCCTCTAGCCGCGTCTATTATGTCGACGACGGCAGCCGTGATAAGACATGGGAACTTATAGAGTGTCTGGCCGAAACCCACGAATTCGTCCATGGAATACAATTGTCGCGTAATCGTGGACAACAAAATGCTTTATTGGCAGGTCTATTATCTGTAGAAGGAGAAGTCATTATTAGCGTTGATGTCGACTTACAAGACGATTTGTCCGCGATAAAAGAAATGATCGAATACTATACAGCGGGATACGATATTGTATACGGTGTCCGAGATTCCCGTGAGACGGACACATTCTTTAAAAGTTTTACCGCCAAAGCTTATTATCGCTTATTAGGCATGATGGGGGTTGAAATTATATACAATCATGCTGAATACCGTTTAATGAGCCGGCAAACTATTGAGGTCCTGAAAGAGTTTAGCGAAGTTAATTTATTTCTTCGCGGGATAATTCCCCAATTAGGTTTTTCATCCGCTATTGTATATTATAACCGCGCTGAACGTTATGCAGGTGAATCAAAATATCCTTTAATAAAATTGATTTCATTAGCATGGCAAGGTATTACCTCCTTTTCAAGCATGCCTTTGCACTTTATTACAGCTTTAGGACTACTAGTTTCGCTAATTAGCTTTTTAATTACTGCCTGGGCAATTTGGATACGCTTATTTACTGATGATGCAGTTCCAGGTTGGGCTTCAACTGTATTACCCATCTACTTTCTCGGCGGAATACAGTTACTGTGCCTAGGCGTTATAGGAGAGTACTTAGCAAAAATCTACTCTGAAACTAAAAGAAGACCTAGATACACCATCAAGAAAATAATTTAATTCATAGAGATGCGATAGACTCCCTAATTTTTAAGGATTTCGAACGTAGACCTCCCACTCTGAAAGCCTCTCTCGCAATTGGTAGTGTGCCCACTCGCTTGAGAACTCAGGATCCATGGAAAAAAAATTGATGAAATTGAAATTGGAATCTTCGACGCTCTGGTTGTTTGTTATCCTTATAGCCACAACCTGTGGTTGCCATCTCTTAAGGTCCTCGGTAGCAAAATGGGCAGAAATAGCTTGCAAGCGTTCTGCCTGTTCAGCTTCGGCCTTACCACGTTGTTTTAACTTAAGCGTCCCTGAAACTATAAACTGATGCATACTTCGCGATGCCCACGTGCCCGGCACAAGGATAGCAAGTGGAAAGGCATCTAGAACAGAGGTGCTCCAAATTACCCAGGGCTTATCCTGCGAATAATTTGCTATAGCTTGGTTCAAAGGCGATCTAAATACATCTACCAGCAAAGGCCTATCTTTACCACTTACATAAGACACAACAGAAAAGACCGCAATGGACAATGCGGCCCATATCCATTGGGGTAAACACGAAGAT
>CAIOMN010000064.1 GCA_903859415.1 uncultured Methylococcaceae bacterium | reverse complement strand
TAGATCCCAAAGCTAACCTTTGGGAGCGTTGTTCAATGGTGCTATCGAGGCGGGATATTATCAATACGTTAAGTGAGCCTTGGTGATCAATTGAACATTCATTTTATTTAATCCAAGGGCGCTGGAATGTATTTTCGGGCATTAGGATCATTAGCTTAATACCATTCACAGCCCTATAATGGTATGGAATGGGATATAATTAATAAACCAGGATTAATTTTAATCAGTTACTTTGAGACTTGATGTTAAATTTTAAGAATATAGCGCTGCGTCGTGGCGTGCGGGTGCTGTTTAGCAATTCATCTTTTACGATTCATAAAGGTCAAAAAGTAGGCTTTACAGGCGCCAATGGTGCTGGTAAGTCTAGTCTATTCGCGTTAGTTAAAAACGAGCTACATT
This sequence comes from uncultured Methylococcaceae bacterium, assembly GCA_903859415.1. GTDB lineage: Bacteria > Pseudomonadota > Gammaproteobacteria > Methylococcales > Methylomonadaceae > Methylobacter_C. The sequence continues at coordinate 3,717 of CAIOMN010000064.1, read as the reverse complement.
TGGATGAAGGCGATTTTTCTATGCCTCCCAATTTGGAGATTGCTCATGTGGCACAGGAAACGCCCGCAGTCGCTTGTTCTGCAATTGATTATGTTATTGATGGTGATCAAGAATATAGACGGTTACAGGCTCAGTTAAAGAAAGCCGAGCAGGATGATGATGGTTTAAAGCAGGCTGAATATCATGCACTGTTAGACGTTATTGGTGGTTATACAGCGGTGGCTAGAGCGTCTCGTTTAATGAATGGTTTGGGTTTTACTTCAGATCAGGAGAACAATAGCGTCGGGTCGTTTTCGGGTGGCTGGCGGATGCGGCTTAATTTAGCCCAAGCCTTGATGTGCCGCTCTGATTTATTGCTTTTGGATGAGCCAACCAATCACCTGGATTTAGATGCAGTGATATGGTTACAGGATTGGTTGTGTAAATACCCCGGAACCTTGATGTTGATCTCTCATGATAGAGATTTTCTGGATACGATCACTGACCACATTGTGCATATTGAACAAGGCAAAGCCGAGATTTATACTGGCAACTATTCCGCCTTTGAAAAGATGCGTGCTGAAAAGTTATCTCAGCAACAATCTGCTTTTTTAAAGCAGCAACGTGAAATTGCACATATTCAAAGCTTTGTGGATCGCTTTAAAGCGCAAGCCACAAAAGCCAGACAAGCGCAAAGCCGTATTAAGGCACTTGAGCGGATGGAACTGATTGCCATGGCGCATGTTGATTCTCCGTTTGATTTTAGTTTTGCCAAGCCCGATAAGATGCCTAATCCCTTATTGTCGTTAGATAAAACCGATATTGGTTATGGGTCGACTTGCGTGCTTAAAAGCGCGGGATTATCTATTTCACCCGGTGATCGTATTGGTTTATTGGGGCCTAATGGTGCGGGTAAATCAAGCTTAATTAAAGTGTTAGCGGGTGATATGCAACCGTTATCCGGTACGCGTTATGAAGCCGAAGCATTAAAAATAGGCTACTTTGCTCAACATCAATTAGAACAGTTACAATTGGATGAAACGCCTTTATGGCATCTACAAAAACTGGATAAGCAAGCGACTGAAAAAGATCTACGGAACTTCTTGGGTGGTTTTGATTTTCAGGGAGATAAGGTTTTAGAAGCAGTAAGACCTTTTTCTGGGGGTGAAAAAGCCCGGTTGGTGTTAGCGATGCTGGTTTATCAAAACCCTAATTTGTTGCTATTGGATGAACCGACCAATCATTTAGATTTAGAAATGCGTCATGCGTTGAGTGTGGCCTTGCAGGATTATCAAGGCGCTATTGTTGTGGTTTCGCATGATCGACATCTATTGCGCTCAGTGACGGATCAGTTATTACTGGTTGCAGGTGGCAAAGTTCAGCCGTTTGATGGTGATCTGGATGATTATCGCTTATGGCTAACAGAGCAGAAAAAGAGTGAAGAAAAAACAGTTGTTGATACTGAGCCAACCGTGTCACGAAAAGATCAGCGTAAGTTAGATGCTGAACGAAGACAAAAACATAAGCCGTTGTTTGATGCATTGAAAAAAGCCGAGCTGGCAGTTGAGAAATATCATAATGAGCAGCGTCAGCTAGAACAGCTATTAGCTGATCCGGATATTTATGCCGAGACAGAAAAGGCACGATTAAAGCAGACCCTGGAGAGAAAGATCCAAATTGATAAGGCATTGGATTTGGCCGAGGCTGCGTGGATGGAAGCAGAAGAAAATATTGAAAATGCACAATAAAATGGTACTCTGCTAAAAAGAGGAGATGCCATGTACGATATTATCAAGCTTTTATTCGATATTTGTTTATTTAAAAAAGGTCCACAGGATGTGCCTTATTCCGTGTGGTTACTCAGGATTTTGGTGGCTATTTATGTCAGTGTGACTGCACTAATGCTGAGTATTCATTTTGATAGCCTAGCCGTGTTCTTACAACTTATCACTGATCTTTTTTTAGTGGTCGGATTTGTTGGGTTGCTGTTATTTGTGAATCGAGGATTAGGTCGTTTTAATCAAACGTTATCATCCGTATTGGGTACTGATGCAATGATTAGCTTTATGGCTTTGCCGGGTATGGCGACCTTAGAATTAAGGCAGGGCGGTTTAACAGTATTGTTGATTATATTTGCATTAATGGCTTGGCATTGGGCTGTGATGGGTCATATTATTAGCAAGGCTTTGGATAAGGCGTTAAGTTTTGGTTTAGGCTTAGCATTCTTATATTTATTCAGCTCTTATCAGCTAATGGGATTTTTATTTCATGAGGTGGTGAGTGTTAACTAGGAGTGATCATGGGAAATTATAAGCATATATTATTGGCAGTGGATTTTTTCGAGCAAGGTGATGTTGTTACAAATAAAGCCCAGGCGTTAGCGACTCAAAATCAGGCAAAATTAAGTATTGTTCATGTTGTAGACAGTTTGCCAGTTGTTGATTCCAGTTATGGCACTGATATGCCATTTAATATGGATTTAACGGCAGAGTTAATGGCTCAGGCTAAAGAAAAAATGGCTGAGATTGCTAAGAAATTGAATGTCCCCAGCGAGCAGTCGTGGTTAGAAACAGGCAGCCCAAGCTCTGAAATTGTTAGAGTTGCTGAAGAAAATAAAGTTGATTTAATCGTTATTGGTTCTCATGGTCGACATGGCTTGGCTTTATTACTGGGATCAACTGCTAATAGCGTATTACATCATGCCACTTGTGATGTACTAGCAGTTCGGTTGCGGGATGATTAGATCGTTGCTATGTGAGTGAGGCGCGTAGGCTTAGAACGCCTTGAAATGAAATCAAAATAGGGCCTTATTAATTGATTAGCCAAACAAGAATGCTTAATTCCAAAAAAGTGGAGGCTATAGCTAACCATGCGGCACCCATTTCAGGTAGAAGTTCGGTTAATAGCGTATTTGATTTATTTCAGCGTGATGAGAAGTTAAATTTCATACCTGTTATTGAAGAAGGCATAGCGATTGGTTTGATCGTTCGTGAAAGGTTTTTTAGTAAGCTGTTTTCAAGTCGCTATGGTATGGAATTGCATGGTAAAAAACCAATTAAAGCCTTTATCAAAGACACCCCCATTAGTTTCGATAAAAATTTAACGATTCAACAAGTCAGTAAACAATTGACGACAGCGTTGCGAAGCGATCAGGCTTTTCTGATTACCGATAATGGAGTTTATTTTGGTATAGCTACGATTTTGAGCTTACTTGAAGAAATTACCCAGCAACAAATCTTAAGTGCCAAACAGGCGAATCCCTTGACCTTATTACCCGGCAGTGTTTACATCAACGAATGTATTAACCAGATGTTGTCAGAACAACAGCCATTTTGTGTTGGGTATTTTGATCTGGATAACTTTAAGCCGTATAACGATATGTACGGCTATAGTGCGGGGGATAACATCATCAAAGCGGTTGCAGATACGCTAACAAGGCATATTTCAGATCAATCAGGCTATGTCGGTCATATCGGTGGGGATGATTTTATCGTTATTTTTACCACTAAAGAATGGCTGACAGAATGTCAAGCCATTTTGGCCGACTTTGAAAAGCAGGTTCCTAGCTATTATCAAGCAGAGCATGTTCAATCGGGCGGGTTTTATAGTGAAGATCGACACGGTCAAAAACATTTTTTCTGCTTGCTTAGTTTGTCTGTAGGTCTGGTGAATGAAGCAGCCACAAGTCATTGTCAGTCACATGTGGATATTGCCGATTTGGCATCAGAGGCAAAAAAG
>CAIOMN010000063.1 GCA_903859415.1 uncultured Methylococcaceae bacterium | reverse complement strand
TTTTCGTTTTACGCGACTTAACGTATGTCTATTTTACAAGCCTCAATATCATAAACCCTCGATTCCAAGTTGTTTATCAATTGTAGGCAACAATCAAAATTTTAATCACAATATTATCTGATGATATAGCCAAACTTTCCGAGCCATCTATCTAGCTTTACATAAAGCTCAATCAAATTTGAAGCCTTAATCACATGTTTATCTGGCGGCATTGGAGCGTATGGACGAATACCTGTAAACTCCAATTGAATTGTAATGGGTTGTTTGACTGAATCAGTAATCTGAATAATAGACTTATATGCTATGTAATCTTGTGATTGAACATGGTTAAACTTTGCATAAATAGTCGGTCTATCTTCGTAAATAAGGTTTAATTTCGTCATATTGTTTAAACGATAAAATATACAGGATATTGGTTTTTCTTCGGCTATCTCAGGACACAAGTACCCAAACAACACCTAGATTAAACAGGATGATGTTCGGCTTCATATTCTTCAATCAAATTACCTAAAAAATCAGCAAGACTTGCCAGTGAATGAGTTTCGTCAACCCCACCCGCATCCAATACCGCGTCTAATGCTTCCACCAATGTTTGATAATCAGACTCGTTATTTGGACGCTGTAGTAACGGAGCTACAAATGCCCAATGAGATAATGCCGTTGTGATTTTGTTATTCATTAGGCAACTTCTCGAACGTCTATTTTACCGGTGACTGCCGCGCTGATTAAGGCTGTGCGGTGCTCTTTTAATAAAGCGATTGAGTTTTGGGTTTCGGTCATTAGAGCGTCTATTTTGGTGGTTTTTTTATTAAGAAAATTGACTATTTGTTGCTGCTCTATTCTACTAGGATAAGGTACACAAAAATCGTTAAATGACTCTGTCTGGAATCGCCACCGTCCTATATTCGCAACGCCTTGGCCATAGCTATAAAAAATTTTATTTTTGTAGCCCATCCGCATCAAATATAAATAGTACCTGTCAATGGACTTTGTATCTGTTAAAGTAAAAACGCGATAAATCAACATACCCTGTTAATAAATCCATGTGATTCATTGCAAAGTCACCAATCTCAACAAATTGATATTTTGAATAATCCATTGCCAATTGACCTTCGCCACTTATCGTATCTTTAACTTTTATACCTCGTTGCGTTATCGATAAAACGGGATAACCTTCCTTACCTGCAATTCTTTTTCTTATCTCAAAGAGATACTTAATTTTCTTAATACCCCATTCCTCTGGCACTTCCCCCAACCACTCAACCACAGAACCCTTATAACTTGGATAAGTCTTAAACTTCATTCCGCAACCTCAATAGAACCTAAACGTAGCCTCGATGAAGCGGAGCGGAATCGAGGATAATCAGGGCATCATCAATAACACCTCATTAATACCTCCTCGATTCCGCGTTGCTGCATCGAGGCTACTTATTATTTGATAAGGATTATACAACTTAGTCGTCGTTCAAAAGCCAGAATAATCATCTTCCTGTCGGTACGCATTGAATAACTGGAGTGACATCGAGTGCATCGACCTACGCTCAGCGTTAATCGTAAGGAGTATCGAGTATCTCAACCTGCACTCCGCGTTAATCGTGAGGAGCTTCGAGTATCCCAACCTACACTTCGCTTTAATCGTGTGGAGCATCGAGTATTTCAACCTACACTTCGCTTTATTCGTGAGGAGCTTCGAGTATTTCAACCTACGCTTAGCCTTAATCGTGTGGAGTTCGAGTATTTCACCCTACAGTCCGGCTTTTTCGAGAGGAACACGCGCTATTTCAGGCTTCAGTCGTCCTATATCAGACGGAAATAGCTGAAATCCCGACTCTCACACCTCAGGTATCGTTTGGAACAGCCGAGGTATCGATCGGAACTCATCGAGTATCGGGTGGAACCGTTGAACCTTCGGGCTTCACTTGTCCTACTCTTCAAGGAAAATACCGAAATCCCGAGGCTTACACCTCAAGTATCGCCTGGAATAGTCGGACTCTCTGACGTTATTCATCAACTATCGCAAGATAAACACGTGAGTCGTTCGTTAAAGGGTGAGTTCCGCAAGAAAAAGTTATTCACGAATAATAACCGCAATGCCTGCCGTGATTTATGGATTATTCTCTGTCATTAACACCCTTTATGAAAATAATTTTAGCCGTCATGCGAGTCAAGCCCGATTTTTAGCACAAGGGGTAATAATGTTATTTAATAAGCACTTGGCAGCTTAACTTATCCGTACTTTACTGTTTACTTTAGCTGTTTTTACTCAATAAAACCGTAAACCGCTAAGAACTTAAGCTAACTATTTGAAAATAAATTACAAACTTTATGGAATAAGCACACACTGATGGCTCTTAAAAATAATAAAGGGGAATTAAAATGTTATTAATAAAAGTGCTGTACGATTTTATAAAGCTGAGTGTCGCCGAAAAAATCAGTTTATACCGCTTTATAATCCAGTCATTTCTTACCAATCCGATCTTTAACGCAC
>CAIOMN010000062.1 GCA_903859415.1 uncultured Methylococcaceae bacterium | reverse complement strand
TTTTTGAGCAAATCGATACGAGGTATAACCTGTCCATTGCTCATTAAATTTATAGCTGGGGCTGAAGTTAAAGGTTGGTTGAATCGCTGCATAAGTATTTCCAGTGGTTTGGTTCCAGAGAACACCCATATTGGTTTGACGTAGTGTTTTTGCAGTGGCTACTTGTTGTTTTTGTACGTCTGATAATCCGCCAACACCGTTAACGGCATTGTAGGTTGATATACCAAAATATTGCTGGGCAACGGCGTTAGCCAGTGCGATTTGAGTTGCATTATTGGTTGTTAAAGCGCCAGTCGTACTATTTGAGTTAAAACCACCGGTATTGACCCCATTAACTATACCAGGATTTAGATCAACTCCGGCACCTTGAACAGAAACAAGCTTGTTGGTGGCATTCTGACGATTTTCTGCACTCACTCGAACACCGGTCGTTATAGTCAGCGGGTCGGTGACATGCCATTTGGCCTCACCAAAGTAGGCAGCCGTTTTATTGTCAATAAAGTTAGGGTTTTGCGTTATTAAGCCATTTAATGAATCAGTCATCAGCTTTTGACCGCTACCGTTCGCACTAAGGGTATTATATTGAGCTGTTGAAGCAAACCACGCACCTGCATCGGATCCAAAGCCCACTGCGTTACCTAAAACCATCTTACGTTCTAACAGGTAGATACCGGTTTGGTAATCGACCAATTTTCCATAACTGGATGATAGTTTGAGTTCCTCGCTGAGTTGTGAGAAATTGTGAATAGCTCCACCACCATTTTGACTGATGTTAAAAGGTGTGCCTTCATCATTCGAAGCCTGGAAATTATAGCCTCTCGCTGCAGTGGTTGAGGTTATCTTATAATTACCTAAATTCCAGTCTATTGTCGATGCAATACCTCTACTATTGGACACCAATGGATATTGACTATTCATGTCGAAAGCATTGACTCCAGCACCGTTAAGGTAGGTATTCTCATAAGAGTAGCCGGGCAACAGGTTTTTAAAATAGGCTCTATTAAGACGAGTAGAGGCATCCGTACTTAATGGGTTAACCGCACCATTGGCATAATGGGTCGGTGTGCGGGTATAAAATAAGTTGCCGTTAAAAAACTCACTAGAGCTGGGTTGTTGATCTAAAGTAAGTGTAGCTTTTAAATTTTCGGTAGGGGTGAATAACAGCGATAATCGGCCTGCCTCACGGTCACGGTTGTACCAGGTTTGTCCAGGGTTATATAGGTTGGACGTATAACCATCGGCCTTGTTAACATGGATGGCTGCCCGGAATGCGAGTAAACCATCAATCACCTTACCGCCTACAGCGCCGTCACCAATGATGGTGTTATAACGACCGTAAGTGACAGAGCCTGAAGCTTCGTTAGTAAATGATGCCTGCTTATTGGTGACGTTTACAGTACCAATGTTGTAATTTTTTCCACCTGCCGTACCTTGTGGCCCACGATCGACCTGAACCTGTTCAACATCAAACTGGTCAAAGCTGTTCATTGGGCCGTAAGAATAGGGGACGCCATCAACCGTATAGCCAACACTGCTGTCCATCTGGTCAGTTAAGGGCACCATACCAATACCACGCATAGTCAGACCGGCTGTTCGAGAGTTACCCGAGTTCCATTTGACGTTGCCTACTCGTTTTAAAATAGAGTCCATATCGGTAGATTGCGTTGATTTAAGTTCATCCCCCCCTACAACCGATGAAGAGCGAGTGACTTCTTTTAATAATGCAATTTTGGGTTTAGGTTTACCCCTAACAACCACTTCACCCAGATTGTCGGTTTTTGCCGCGTCCTGTTTTGCGACCGTTTCAGGTGTTTCAGCAGATATGGTTTCAGACGTTGTTCCTGCAGTTTGTTCGCTCGGTGCGCCAGTTGTCGCTGCTACTCCGCCATTTTGTGCGGCTTGCAATTTTTCTAGCTGTGCTCTTAGGCGAGCATTTTCTTCTTGCAAAAGATCAACTTGGTTGATTTTGTAGGTTTTAGGTTTTGATTTCTTTTTGCTGTCCGCCGCTTCTGCATCTTCAAAAGATACTATGGATGCACCCGTGACCAGCGCTAAAGCGACACATACGGACAATGTTTTTTTATGGCTGATTTCACGTGGGATTACATCCTGTCGACTTAAGTCATTCAAAAGATCATTTGCAAAACGGGTTTTCATAAAAGTACCTTTTAATATTAATTAAATTCAATCTCTACCGACTTTGTAAAACTGACAGTTGACAGTATTCGTGGTCATAAATTATCCAATGTTGTTTTGATTGGATAACTGTCAGAGATTGTCCTGCAACACGCAGGCTTGATTTAAGAAATGCAAAGGTTGTGCCATTATTATAAAAATTAAATGTTGGGTCGGTCTGTTAAAGACTCATTGTTAAGTAGTATATTGTTTTTTCAGTCATTTTTTATTTCCTATTTCTGTTTATTTCATATCTGTCTATTATTGAATAGAAAAATTCAAGACAAGCTGGACTGCTTGTTGATGGACAATCATTGTTGATTATGTGTTTATCAATCAACAGTTATTAAGTGATTGTTAAATACGGAGATCCTTTAGGCTAAGATCTCCGTATGACCTCATTTACATTAAAATTTTGCGCTGACTGTAAAGCCGTACCATTGCGGATTACCCAACGTACACGGTAAATTTGTTCTTCCCCATCATGAGCAACTAGCAGCGCAAGAATTTTTCGTCATCTTCAGGTAATCAAAAACTAGCCGTATATTTTGAACTAATTCGCGTATTTTTTGTGCTACACAGACAGCACCTTTGGATTTG
>CAIOMN010000061.1 GCA_903859415.1 uncultured Methylococcaceae bacterium | reverse complement strand
TGGAACACTTTAAACCCCGGTTAAAATATTTACTGATTGATGAAAATGCCTACAGCGATACCGAACTGGCCTCACTTAACAATCTCGTGGCCGCCGTCTTCAGATTCGAGCAAGCCGACAGTCCGGCCACTATAGAAGGCCTCATAAGCCTGTTAATAGATTGGCTAGCCGATAGACCCGACCTACGGCGTATGTTTTCCCTATGGATACGCGCCACATTGATGAGAAAACAAAACTACGGTATCTTATTACCCCAAGTGGATGATTTACAGGAGATAAAAGTGATGTTAGCAGATAGACTAGAACAATGGGCATTAGCCTATATCGCAGAGGGTGAGTTAAAAGGAGAACTAAAAGGTAAACAAGAAGGCAGACAAGAAGGTAAGCAAGAAGGTAAGCAAGAAGGTGAAATGCTAGCGTTGCAAAGATTATTGTCTAAACGCTTTGGCAACATACCGACCGAAATTACCTGTTTAATTTCTAATGCCCCAGTGGAGGCTATTGAGCGTTGGTTTGATCTGGCAATTGATGCCCAACAATTATCAGATATATTCAAAGACGATTTATGAGGCTGTGTGTGGGCAGGTTCTCTGTATTCTACATTCATCGATTTTAAGTTTATACTCCCTTATTCACATTATGACACCCTCAAAACATCTCAAACCTTGCGAGATATCCGAAATGATCAGACACAATGGGATAGTAGTCATCGTTAAAGATAACGTCCAAGGATTTAACTTGCATGGGATGGCCATTACGCTTAAAGATATGATCAATACGTTTAGGAGGGAAATTCTTCCACCCGTCTATTTGGCCACGATAACTGGGTTCGTAAAAACGGTGGGGATGTAATTCATGGAATTGATCGACGTATTCCCGATTACCTACGATATGGTTATAAGCATGTTCTCCGGCAGGTGCATTAAAATCGCCAACGATTAAATCGCCTCTAACACCAAAATGTAAGCGGGAGTTGATTAGATTTTTTAGATTATGGTATTCTTCATAAAAACCATGATGTCCCCAACTCAAGTGCACATTGGCGATATGTAACAACCCGAACCAAGGAACGTCGATACATGAGGTGGTAATATTTCGGGACATATAATTGTCTTTACGATGATCTAAAGAAACATAAGTCGAGAAATTATGTCGCATGGGATAGCGGCTCAAGATGGCTGTGCCTTCCCGCCAGCGCTGAAATCCTATATGACTCCAGTCCTGGTGAATATGATACCAATGTCCCCAGTGACGTAACTTATTACAAATTCGAAAAGCCATGTTAGAGGGTGATTCACCATAAGGGGTTGTGATGGGGTCGTGCATATATTCCCCAACTTCCTGAAAACAGATCACATCGATCCCTAAATGCGCAATGGCTTCAGCAATGATATGCACTTCGCGCTCATGCTGATGCATGGTCTCAAACGAGCAATGACGGGGGTGTTGTTGATAGGTATGTAGATTCAGAGTCAGCAGTGATAGATTCATAACGTCGGATTGTTAAAGGTAACGTTCAATATTTATAATTCGTTTAGACACCTTTGATTCTCCGCAAGGGGCCAAGCCGATGCGAGTAGGCAAAACTAAGTTATTGCAGTCTATTGGCTGAATATGACGAGATGATGAAATAATTATTCTATAGGGTGCAAATAATCGTGACTTGATCAGCCAGGTTAGTTATTTTCTAAGACAGGAACTGCATTTAACAGCTTTTGGGTATAAGCCTGTTTTGGCTTTGTAAGCACTTGTTCTGCAGTGCCATGTTCTATTATTTTTCCTTGATACATGACTGCAACCTCATCGGCTATTTCTGCCACTACACTTAAATCATGGGTGATAAATAAATAGCTAATGCCTTTCTGTTCTTGCAATGATTTGAGTAATTTAATGATCTGAGCTTGCACTGATACATCCAGGGCGCTGGTGGGTTCATCACAAACAATCAGTTTAGGGTTTACGGCCAGGGCACGCGCGATACAGATGCGCTGTCTTTGACCACCCGAAAATTCATGTGGATACCGTAATGCTGAATCAGCCGGTAAATCGACTTGCTGTAATAGTTCTTGGACCAAGCTGTTACGCTCAGCTTCGTTGACTGATGGGTGTAAGGCTTTGATGCCTTCAGCAATAATATCGCCGACTAGCATTCTGGGGTTCATAGAGGAGAAGGGGTCCTGAAAAACAATCTGGATGTTGGCGCGTTGCTGTCTTAAGTCTTCACCGGTTAATTCGTTTAGCGTGATGCCGTTGATAGTCACTCGGCCACCGCTGCTAGGAATTAAGTTTAACAGGCTCTTTCCTAGGGTTGTTTTTCCACAGCCGGATTCACCGACGAGCGCCAGTGTTTTACCTTGTTGAATTTCAAAACTCACATCATCAACCGCACGCACATAATCAACGATACGTTTAAAGAGACCTTTACGAATCGGGTAGTAACAAGAGAAGTTATTGACTTGTAGTAAGGGATGTTTTTCTTGATAAGAATGATTCAGGCAACTGTTTATAGACGGTAGTGCTGCAATGAGTTTACGTGTATAGGGATGTTGGGGATTATTAAAAACACTTTGGGGTAAACCCGTTTCGACAATCTTACCTTTTTGCATCACAGCGACACGGTCTGCAATCGTCGAAACCAAGGCTAAATCATGACTGATTAGCCATAAAGCCATCCCTGTTTGTTGTTGTATATTCTTAAGTAAGGCTAATATTTGCGCCTGAATAGTTACGTCTAATGAGGTGGTCGGTTCATCGGCAATTAATAATTCAGGCTCTCCCGCTAAAGCTATCGCAATCATCACTCTCTGTCTTTGCCCGCCAGAGAGTTGATGAGGATAATCTTTAAGCCTTTTCTCTGGATTAGGTATTTCAACTTGTTGTAAGAGTTCAAGTACCCGTGCTTTAGACGCTGCTTTTGATAAGGAAAAATGAATGTCGAGGACTTCTTCTATTTGACTGCCAATAGTCATCACTGGATTGAGTGATGACATCGGGTCTTGAAAGATTAAGCCAATACGTCTTCCTCGTATTTTACAAAGCTCAAACTCTGTCCGCTTTAACAAGTTATCACCTTGCAGACTGATCGCCTCAGCGTTGATTTTCGCATTATTCGGTAGTAAGCGGAGTACTGATAATGCAGTAATCGATTTGCCAGAACCCGATTCGCCAACTAAAGCAAAAGTTTCGCCCGGATAGATAGCAAAACTCAGATCATCAACCACCTTTTGTTGATGATTAAAGGTGACGCTAAGGTTTTCAACAGATAGTAAAGGCGACTTCATAGACTGAATTTGAAATAAGTTAATGAATAAGTTTCAGGTTAACGGCTTAGAGAGGTCTATAAGGGTAAAGTTCTAAAACAAGCCGGTTATTTTTCCATCATTATCAATATCAATTCTTTCAGCAGCAGGGACTTTAGGCAAACCGGGCATGGTCATAATGTCCCCTGCAATGGCCACAATAAAGCCGGCCCCATTAGCTAGTTTTACTTCTCTTATTTCGACAGTATGCCCAGATGGGGCACCTTTAGTATTAGGATTAGTCGAGAAGGACATTTGTGTTTTAGCGATACAGATAGGGAATTTACCATAATCAGCTTCCCATTCAGTGAGTTGATTTTTTACTTTGAGACTCGCACTGATTTTCTTCGCACCGTATAACTTGGTAGCGATAGTTTCAATTTTGTCCCACAAGCTTAGGTCTTCTTCATAAACGTAAGTAAAAGCGGGTTCTCGATTATCGACAATGTCTGTTACTGCGTTAGCAAGTGCTTCTGCACCCGCACCGCCTTCTGCCCAGTGTTTTGAAACGACACAGCTTGCGCCTAAGTCTGCACATTTTTGTTGGAGAAGATTAATTTCTGCTTCGCTATCAAAAGTAAAGTGGTTGATACACACCACACAAGGCAGGCCATAATGCTGGGTGATGTTTTGATAGTGGCGTTCAAGATTACTAAAGCCTTGTTCAAGTGCGGCTAGATTTTCAGTGTTTAAATCTTCTTTTGCTATGCCGCCATGAAATTTAAGAGCTCGCACTGTAGCGACTAGCACTACCGCTGAAGGTTTTAAGCCTGACATACGGCACTTAATATCAATAAATTTCTCTGCCCCCAGGTCAGCACCAAAGCCAGCTTCTGTGACCACGTAATCGGCTAATTTAAGTGCTGTTTTAGTCGCAGTGACGGTATTGCAACCATGAGCAATATTTGCAAAGGGACCGCCATGAATAATGGCTATGTTATTTTCGAGTGTTTGTACCAGATTGGGTTTAATGGCATCTTTTAATAGCGCGGCCATAGCACCTTGCGCATTTAAGTCACGCGCATAAACCGGTGTGATACGGTCAGACTTATAGCCTATAACGATACGTCCTAAACGATTTTTAAGGTCTTCTCTGCCCGTTGCCAGGCAAAGAATCGCCATGACTTCAGAAGCCACTACGATGTCATAGCCGTCTTCACGTAGATAACCATTCGCAGCACCACCCATGCCCACCACGATGTTGCGAAGCGCGCGGTCGTTCATGTCTACAACCCGTTTCCATTGAATGCGTCTAGGGTCTATATCTAAGGCATTACCGTGATTAATATGATTATCTATTAAAGCGGACAACAGATTATGTGCTACTCCAATGGCGTGGAAGTCACCAGTAAAATGTAGATTGATATCCTCCATTGGTACGACTTGTGAATAACCGCCACCGGCTGCGCCACCTTTAACGCCGAAGCAGGGCCCCAAGGAGGGTTCTCGCAGGCACATAATGGTCTTTTTACCTAAGCGATTCATGGCATCACCTAAACCCACCGTAGTGGTGGTTTTGCCTTCGCCCGCTGGCGTTGGGCTAATCGCCGTGACTAGAATCAGTTTGCCATCTTGCTGGTCGGTTAAGCTATTGATGTATTCCAGCGATATCTTAGCCTTGTAATGACCGATAGGATCTAAGTGTTCTGCTCCAATTCCATACAATTCCTTGGCTAAACCAATAATAGGGCGCATTTTAGCGTGCTGGGCAATTTCTATATCTGACATGTTTTTCCTGGGCTTTAAGTTTTTTGTAACGAGTTTCTATGTTATGTAGGTTATTCCATTTCTATACTTAATATTATTAGATGCTTATCTCTGCGAATGCAATTTCAAACTCATCAGAAACGGAATCCAGTAGATTTAAACCTATCAAGCGCTTTTCTGTGTCGATTTTTACCTTGCGCTTGTTCACCCACAAAAAGTTGGTAAATGATATCATCAATCGAATTAATGTTAGACCTGTAAAAGTAATTCACATTGTTGGGTATTCATGTTCATAAACGTAAGTAAACGCCGGTTCTCGATGGCCAACCACTTCTGTTACGGAATTAGCGAGTGCCACAGCGCTAGGGGTAGACTCAACACCGACAATGTATTTACCAGTAATCGTGCTATCCTGTTAAGTGATTTTTTGACAATGCCCTGCTAAGCACCGCTTTCTGCAAGGGTGGCTTCTTGTTCAATGGCATTTACTATTAATTTTTATAATGCTTTATCCTATGACGTATTCTGCAAAGATTCTAATTGTTGATGACGATCCACGCTTACGATCACTTTTGAAGTGTTTTTTAATCAAGAAAGGGTTTGAAGTTGAGTGTGTGGGTGATGCGGAACAGATGACACGAAATTTAAAACGGTCTTTTTATGATTTGATCATACTGGACTGGATGATGCCGGGTGAAGATGGTTTGTCAGTTTGCAGTCGTTTATATGCGGAAGGAAATAACCCGCTTATCATCATGTTAACCGCTAACGGCAGTGAAAATGATTTCATTGCCGGTTTGCTTGGTGGAGCTGATGATTATCTTGCCAAACCTTTTAATGTGGAAGTTTTATTAGCGCGTATTCATGCTGTTTTACGTTGTCGCCCGCGTCTACCTGCCAGTTTTCCTGACAATAATGCCTCATTATTTTATTTTGGCCCGTATGCCTTGGATTTTTCTCAGTGTTGTTTATTCAAAAAAAACAGTAGGCTTGATTTAAGCTCTAATGAATTTGCCTTACTTCACGTCTTGGCCCAGCACGCCGGGAAGCCGTTGTCACGAGAACAGCTAAGTTATCGACTTAAAGGTAAAAGCAGCAAGGTTGACTGTCGAGCTATCGATACTCAAGTTTATCGTTTACGCCAGAAGCTGGAAAATGATCCTGCCCATCCCGATTACTTGCAAACAGTTAGAGGACTGGGTTATGTTCTGGTTCAGGTCGGTGAAATCGCAACGGTAATAAAGTAGGTGCAGAAGTTATCTTAAAGTTAAAAAGATCTTATAGCGCGGACACTCAATTGAACGTTAGTCGTCGTGTAAATTTGGAATAACGCGCTCTTTGAAATGCTTGCGCCCTTAGCGTTTTCTCCATCTCCTGTTGAACTCCAATAGAGTGCGTCAGAAAACCCACCCGCATTGGTTAAAGGAGCAGGGGCTCTGGGGCCGATAGTTTTGAACATTTGATTTAATTCCTCTATTGAAGGTAAATACCAATCAGCGAAGCCACTGAATACATAGTTGTTAGCCAATTTGGCAGCTATTCCACTTCCTGACTGATTGCACCTATCTATAATTTGAGTCGTATTTGCAGTACCTGTCCCTATTGATGAGCTAGTCACTAAAGCCGTTTTTAACCCATAACAGCCCCATTGAGAATTTAATGATTGATCCACTGGCGCCGCTTCCAATCCATGCTTACCAGTAGAATCTGATAAGTCAAATACTATGCCTCTTGCTGGACCTAAGTCGCCAATATGGAAATGGCTTTTAGAGGGACATTTGTTTATCACCCAAGTTAGTTCACCGTCACAAAGTGTCATTTTAAAGGGAGTACCTTTGGGTGCTGGAATCTGGATCCATTGGGTACCATTCCAATACTGTAAATCCCCCACTTTGTTATTTGTCGCTTTTGCAGTATTGAGTAATAGTGTGCTGAATATTAATAAAGCTATTAAAAATGTTTGTTTCATGCTACACATGCTTACCGTTTTAAAAGTATACAATAGCATTTGCTAGGTTATTGTCCAGTTTGGGATTGTCACAAAATGTCACAAGAAAGCGGCAGACTCTGAGGTATCTCCACAAATTACTCCGCTTCCATAGTATCGGCAGGCTTGGAATACGCTACCGACTGAGAAAATCACATGTTTTTGATCAAAGTCAAATTGGACAAAACTTACGACTGACGAGATTTTTAACTATAAACTGGAAATCTTGCACACAGCGCACTGACTTTTTCACGTACCGCAGCGATAACTGTTTCATCGTCAATGTTTTCCATGACATCACACATTAAGTTCGCAACTTCAGTAACTTCTGCTTCCTTAAAGCCCCGTGTTGTCGGTGCCGGTGTGCCGACACGAATACCACTGGTAACGAACGGTGATTGTGGGTCATTAGGGACGGCGTTTTTGTTAACGGTAATATGGGCTTTGTTGAGCGCAGCATCTGCCGCTTTGCCTGTAATACCTTTGGATATGAGTGATACCAACATTAAATGGTCATCTGTACCACCAGAGACGACGTCAAAGCCTCTACTGATAAAAACCTCGGCCATGGCTTTAGCATTCTTAATGACTTGTTCTTGATAAACACGGAACTCTGGCTCCATGGCTTCTTTGAAAGCGACAGCTTTGGCGGCAATAATATGCATTGAAGGGCCACCTTGGATGCCTGGAAAAATAGACGAGTCAATTTTCTTCTCGATGTCCGGGTCGCTTTTACAGAGAATCAAACCACCGCGAGGACCGCGTAATGATTTGTGAGTGGTGCTAGTGACCACATCTGCAAAAGGCACCGGATTAGGATATAAGCCAGCAGCAATTAAGCCAGCAACATGCGCCATATCAACAACAAAGTACGCACCTACCTTATCAGCAATGTCTCTAAATTTTTGCCAATCCCAAATGCGTGAGTACGCAGAAAAACCGGCAATAATTAATTTAGGTTTATGTTCAAGCGCTAAGGCTTCCACTTGTTCATAATTAATTTCGCCGGTTTCAGAGTTTAAACCGTATTGAATGGCCTTATAGATTTTACCCGAGAAATTAGGTTTGGCGCCGTGAGTTAAATGGCCGCCATCAGCAAGGCTTAAGCCTAAAATAGTATCGCCTGGTTGTATTAGTGCCATAAATACCGCCATGTTAGCTTGAGAGCCAGAGTGCGCTTGTACATTGGCGTAATCTGCTCCAAACAGGGCTTTAGCGCGGTCGATTGCCAATTGTTCTACTTTATCAACAGCTTCACAGCCACCATAGTAACGTTTGCCGGGATAGCCTTCTGCATATTTGTTAGTCAGTTGTGAGCCTTGAGCTTCCATGACCCGTGGGCTGGTGTAGTTTTCTGATGCGATTAGCTCAATGTGATCTTCTTGACGAAGACGCTCTTCTTCCATCGCTTGGAAGAGGACTTCATCAAAACCGGCAATAGACATAGATTTTTTAAACATGTTGGCTCCTTATTAAGAGGGGATTTATATTTTTAAGAATGGGGATAAATAAGTAAAATTTGCAGATCAGCGACGTTAGTGCCTGTTGCATCAGTCAGTATTAAATTGGTTGAGCTTTTTAAGGCAGTATAGGAATCATTGTTGTCCAGCATGGTCTGCGGATCCAGGCCGACATCCCTAATGTGTTTAAGTGTATTTGGGTTAGTTATACCCCCGGCAGCATCAGTTGGGCCATCTCGACCATCGGTACCGCCGCTAAGAAATGTCCAGTTGCCAATTAACCCTTGCTGTTCCGCAGCAATACAGAAGGCGAGGGCCATTTCCTGGTTACGACCGCCTTTGCCATTACCCTTTATTGTAACAGTAGTTTCTCCACCTGCTAATAGTGCCAAAGGTTTATCAAGGTCTTTATTGAGCAACTGTTTTGCATCATGTACCCAGTTTCCGGCTACTTGTTTTGCTTCTCCACACAATTGGTTGCTATAAATTTTAGCTTCATAACCTAAGTCTTGTGCGGCCTTAAAAACAGCCTGAAGGCTAAGTGCATTACTACCGATTAAGGTGTGAGTTGTATTGGCAAAAATCGCATTGCCTGGTTTAGGTGTTTCAAGTGTTGGTTGTTGCAGACCCAGTTCTAGATAATGTTGTACCGACAGAGGAATTTCGTCCCACAGCGAGTAACCTTTAACAATATTAATAGCTTCGTAAAACGTTGTTGCATCAGGAACCGTGGGTCCACTGGCAATAGCGCTTAAATCATCGTCTAAAACATCTGATAAAATAAGTGCATGCAAGTCTGCAGGTGCCGCAAGCCTAGCGAGACCGCCACCTTTGAGTTGAGATAAATGTTTACGTATACAATTAATTTGCTGAATAGTGGCTCCGCTAGCAAGCAGCAATTGAGTAGTAGTAATTTTGTCTTGTAGTGATATTGAGTCTACAGGGTAAGGGATGAGCGCTGAACCTCCACCACTGATCATGACTAAAACGAGTTCATTTTTTTGCGCACGAGAGGCATATTCAGCACATTTTTTTGCTGCGGTCAGTCCTCTGTCGTCAGGAAGAGGATGAGATGAGCTAAACACTTCAATGCCATCAATGTGGGTTATATTTTCATCATTAGTAACAGCGATAGCGATATCTGAGCGTAAATGAGCTGGAATAATTTCTTGTGCAGCTTTTATCATTGAACAAGCGGCTTTGCCAAAGGCAATAAGATGAACTTTTGACCAATCTTCTGTACGATAGTGGGTTTTATCGTCACTGATTAATAACAGTTTGAGGTGCTGATCCTCTACCGATAAGCAATGTTGCACAGCAAGATAGGGATCGGCGGCTGCGATCCCCGTGTTAAACAGGCTTAAGGCATGTGATCCAGATTGCAAAGGGCTTGGGTTGGTCGGCGTATTCATTTGTAAAGGCGTTAATTAAGCCATTTCTTTAGCCAAGGCAAAAATATTTTCAGCGTCGAGTACTTGTTTATTATCTTCAAACAATTTTGCAATACAGGCACGGTGTAAGGCGAGTTTTAAAACGCCGAAGCCAATAGCTCCCCAGATAATCTTGCCGTGGCGTACTGTGCCTTTATCCATCATATCGGTTCCTCCTATGCCTAAAGGTGGAGTCGCATTTGCGTCAGCAATCATCTCAAGCGTACTGTTATTTTGCCATTGTTCAAGTGAAAGTAATTCTACACCGGCTGCTCCAGTCGCTAAAACAATGTGCGCATCTTCAATAGCTTCAGCTCTTGCATTATTATCGAAGGCTTCAATAGGCGTTATATCGACATTGAAGCGCAATTTTATGTTGTTGCAAGCAGTAATTGCCCGATCTAATTTGCGTGCAGTGATAGTAACCTCTGCCCCTTCTTGAGCAAGCATTGCTGCGGCGCGTTGTCCAACTGGGCCGGTTCCTGCCAAGACAACCGCTTTTTTTCCGGTTAGAGAGCCACTGGATGCCAGCTTTGCTACTGCGGCTGCTGCAGTGGTGTTACTACCATTGCTGTCGAGCATGACTGAAACCTGAAATCCAGGGAAAAAACATTTTTGTACAGCCGTAAATAGTTTTTGTCCTGCTTCCATGTTGCTGCCGCCGACAAAAATAGCTGTATTTTTCTTATCTTTAGGGGCACGGGTAAAAATAGCGCCATCGACTAATCCAGTAATGTTTTCTGGCGTTAATCCCGCATATCCGATGACATGATCGGCACCACCATCATAACCAACGACGGTATCGAAAACAGAGGGGTGAATGTCGGTGTCAAAATGGAAGAGTAGTTTTTTCATTAACTTACCTGTGTGTTTAGGTTAATGTGATAATTTTATGAATATTATACCCGATAAAAAAATTGAGCCGTGATTAAGCTGCTTCATTAATGAGTGTTTTTACAGTGTTAGGAATGATACGATTACACCAATGGCTAGTTATTCTTTCTAGAGTAAAATAACAATTTGTACAAATAAAGGAAATTAAATGAAAACACCTATCCATATAGCAGTCACTGGTGCTGCCGGACAAATTAGCTATTCTTTGCTTTTTCGTTTAGCTTCAGGTGCGTTATTGGGGCCTGATCAGCCCATTATTTTGCACTTACTAGAAATCACACCGGCGTTGAATGCACTTCAAGGAGTTGTGATGGAGTTAAAGGACTGTGCGAGCCCTTTATTGCATAGAGTTGAAGTTACCGATGACCCTATGGTGGCATTTAAAAATGTAGATTATGCTTTTTTGGTTGGAGCCCGTCCAAGGGGAGCTGGAATGGAGCGCAAAGATTTACTGGAAGTCAATGCAGAAATTTTTGCCGTACAGGGCAAGGCTCTAAATGCAGTAGCAAGAAGAGATGTAAAAGTCTTGGTAACCGGTAATCCAGCTAATACCAATGCCTTAATTGCATTGAAGAATGCACCAGACTTAGGACCCGAAAATTTTTCTGCTATGAGCCGACTTGATCATAATAGAGCGATCAATCAGTTAGCTGAAAAATGCGGCGTTTTGACGACAGACATCAAGAATGTCATTGTCTGGGGTAATCATTCAACCACACAATATCCAGATTTGAATCATGCAAAAGTGAAGGGACAAGATGCTTTGTCATTAGTAGAAAAGAAATGGTTTATTAATGAGTTTATTCCTACTGTTCAAGAACGTGGTGCAGTTGTTATAAAAGCCAGAGGACTGTCGAGTGCTGCTTCTGCGGCAAATGCGGCGGTTGATCAAATGAGAAATTGGGCATTGGGTACTGCAGAAGGTGATTGGGTCAGTATGGGGATTCTGTCTGATGGCAGTTATGGTATAGCTAAGGGGTTGATCTATTCTTTTCCGGTTACAGTTGTTGATGGTAAGGTAAGTATTGTTAAAGGATTAGTTATCGACGAGTTTAGCAAACAAAGAATGAAGCTTTCAGAAGCAGAGTTAAAAGAAGAAAGAGAGGCGGTAAAGCATTTATTCTAAAAAAGAAATCGTATAAGGCTAAAGGTCAAGATACATCACTATCTTTACCTTTAGTCTGTTAAAACGTTGAGTTATGATGTTAAGCGACTCGGTCGCAGGGCTCTTCACCCGCAAAGAAAGCCGCAAGATTAGCTAATACCCTATTTCCCATAGCAACACGCGTTTCTTCGGTGGCGCTGCCTAAATGTGGTAATAGGGACACATTATCGAGATCCAGAAAACCTGGGTCTATATTAGGTTCGCCTTCAAAGACATCTAAACCTGCCCCAGCAATCCAGCCCTCTTTTAATGCCTTTATTAACGCTTTACTATCAACGACATCGCCGCGAGCGGTATTAATTAAATGGGCCGATGGGCGCATTAGTTTCAAACGCTGTTCATTAATTAAATGCCGGGTTGCTTCTCCGCCTGGGCAATGTAAAGAAACAAAGTTGGCTTCTGTTAATACATCTTCAACTGTTTCATAGCGAGTTGCTTGCAACTCATCCATGATGCTTTGAGCGGGTTGTGAGGGAGAATAAAATATAATTCTCATGCCGAAGCCGTGGTGAGCTTTTCTTGCCATGGCCTGTGCTATTCGACCAAAGCCGATTAAGCCTAAGGTTTTACCTGTTACTTTTTGACCAATGAGTTGAGTGGGTTTCCAACCTATCCATTGCTTTTGCAAGATCAAACGTTCGCCTTCTGATGCCCGTCGTGCAGACATTAATAGTAATAACATAGCAATGTCTGCTGTACAGTCGGTTAAAACATGAGGGGTATTAGTGACAACGAGTCCCTGTGCCTTAGCGGTATTAACATCGATATGGTTATAACCTACACCAAAATTTCCGATAATCCTGGCCCGTTTATTTTCAATACTCAAGACGTCTGACGTAAGTGCATCAGTGACTGTGGGCAGCAAGGCATCGGCTGATTGCAGAGCATGTTTAAGTTCATCTGATGTCATTGGGATATCAGATTCGTTAAATTGGACGTCGTAAAGGTCTTTTAACTGCGCTTCAACTTCAGCAGGCCATTTGCGGGTAACAACGACTTTGAGTTTACTCATTGAATATTCTCCAGATGATCTATTGAATTTTTGCGCAACCCAAAGATAGTGGGTTGCGCAAAAATTCGTTTTTACTTGGCTGTCGCTCGATAATACTCTATCGCAGCCGCCACACCGCTACCAGGTATTATGTCAAAACCGGTGTCTAATAACGCCATTTCAACACCAGCAATTGCGCCTAGCATAGACACGTCATTCATATCGCCGACATGCCCAATACGAAAGGCTTTGCCAGCGAGTTCTGACAATCCACCACCTAACGAAATATTGTATTTGTTAAAGGCCGTGCTAATCACATCCCGCGCATCTTTGTCTTCAGGTACCATGATGGCTGTCACTGTGTCAGATTCAAAGCCGGGTTGAGCACATATTTTTAAGCCCCACGCTGCAACAGCTTTACGGGTGCCTTCTGCTAAACGGAAGTGACGGGCATAGACATTTTCCAAGCCTTCTTCAAGCAACATATCCAGTGCTTTACGTAAGCCGTATAAAATAGGCAGAGCAGGCGTGTAAGGTGTATAGCCGTCTTTGTTGCTGGTCATCTGATCTCTTAAATCCAGAAAGCAACGTGGGAAAGTAGCCGTTTCAGTGGCTTTTAAGGCTTTTTGACTAAACGCTAAAAACGCACCGCCTGCTGGCATCATAAAACCTTTTTGAGAGCCACTGATTGCCCCATCAACACCCCATTCGTCCATGCGAAAATCAAGGCTTGCTATTGAGCTTACACCGTCAACGAACAACAGCGCGGGGTGAATGCTGGCATCCAAGGCTTTTCTAACCCCTGCAATATCACTGGTAACACCGGTCGCTGTTTCGTTATGAGTGGCTAAAACTGCTTTAATCTCGTGTTGAGTATCTTCCTTTAGACGCGCTTCCAGGCGGTCAAGCGGAATGCCTTTGCCCCAGGTTTCTTGATGAATCTCAACATCAAGCCCTAAACGTCTAGCCATTTCACCCCATAGGTGACTAAATTGACCAAAGCGATAAATTAAGACTTTATCACCTGGATTTAAGGTGTTGGTTAGCGCAATTTCCCAACCAGCAGTGCCGGTAGCAGGAAAAACAAAAGCTTGTCCTGTTTCAGTTCTAAAGATTTTCTTTAGGTCTTGTAAAAGAGGTGTCAGCAACTTAGGAAAAACAGGTGAGCGATGATCTTCCATAGGAATGTGCATCGCGTTCAGAATTTCATTAGGCACGTTAGTAGGGCCTGGAATATATAGGTGGTTACGACCAGCCATGGAGTTGCCTCTTAAGTTAAAGGGTTGAATGAAAGATTCTGGACTTCAGGATATAAGTTAAATACCCAAAAAACTGGCAATAATGACATAGGCATTATTAATCAGCAACATTTGATTATAACTTTAAGTCAAAAAGTACGCGTTAACAATTGACATTAGTTGCACTGAAAGTAGAATGGGCGATTTATTTGTTTCTGGCGAATCACTTTTAGGCTTTAAAGAAGCTAAGCTATGAACGTCAATACTTTATACCCATGTAATTAGGAATGTAAAAATGAGCCACACTTTATATACAGCGTCAGTTCAACGTGTTCAGCGTTGTGAGTTAGCGGTTCCGGGGTCAAGCCCAGAGATGTTTGAAAAGGCGATGAAGAGTGGTGCAGACTTTATTTTTCTTGATCTTGAAGATGCCGTAGCGCCCGATGACAAATTACGCGCCAGAAAGAATATTATCGAAGCGATTAACGACATGGACTGGAAAGGTCATGGCGTTACCATTTCTGTGCGTATCAATGGCTTAGATACTCAGTATATGGTGCGAGACGTGGTTGATTTAGTTGAGCAGTGTGGCGCTAAACTGGAAACTATTTTGATTCCTAAAGTGGGTGTTTACGCTGATGTTTACATGGTTGAAGCCATGTTAAACCAATTGGAAATGCAACAGGGCCTGAAAAATAAAATTGGCATTGAAGC
>CAIOMN010000060.1 GCA_903859415.1 uncultured Methylococcaceae bacterium | reverse complement strand
TGCAAGCCCAGCGTATTCTCATGCCGGTATTGAACATAGGATTACCTGACAGTTTTGTTGAGCAGGGGACGCGTGAGGAATTATTGGCTATTTGTGGCTTGGATGTCAAAGGGATTGCCGAGAAAATCGAGGGCTTTTGTTTTTAGGTGTAGATAAATAATGAAGTTTGTATAGGTACTTCTTTAACCCTTATGAGTAAGTAAAAATGGATAGGATAAGAAGCAAGATTCGTGATATACCTGACTTTCCTAAGCCCGGTATCATTTTTAAAGATATTACGCCGCTGGTAAAAGATCCCGCTGCTTTAAAGGTAGCTGTTCATCAGTTGATGTATCCTTTTTTATGCCGGGAAATTACAGCAGTGGCAGGAATGGAAGCACGTGGTTTTATATTTGGGTCACTGGTTGCCTGGGAGTTAGGGTTGCCGTTTATTCCTCTAAGGAAACCAGGGAAATTGCCTTATGATGTTCAAAGTGTCGCATATGATCTTGAGTATGGTTCAGCAATTTTAGAAGCGCATATTGACGCATTTGATGCTAGTGATCGTGTATTATTGATAGATGATCTACTGGCTACTGGTGGGACAGCAAAGGCAAGCTGTGAATTGATTGAAAAGATGGGTGCAAAAGTCGAAGCGTGTGCGTTTGTAATTGAGTTGGATTTCTTGAGTGGGAGAGAAAAGTTAAGTAATTATGAGGTCCACTCTTTATTGCATTATTAAAGCTACATCCCTGTAGTTTAAAAACTTAGCTTTCTTATTGCTTTGGTTTATGTGAAGTTTTTCTTTTTTTCTTGGAATCTTTGTTGACCCGGTTTGGCATAGCGCTTCTGGACTGGGCAATATTGCTAGATAAAGTTGCTTCCGGTTCTAATCTTAAGGAGTGGTGGTGGGTTTCATTATTAGATTTCTCAGGGTCAGCTACAGTGGTTGTTGGGCTTGGCGTGGAGTCTTTATGAGTGTTGTCCGGTTCGCTGTCTAGTTCGTCAACATCATAGGATGCTTTAGCTTTTCCATCGGTAGCGAGGTTGTTTCTCCACTGTAAATAAGATTCTCGAGTAAAGACATAAGGGTCAAGTGCTGCTTCGTTAATGAACTGCAAAGAGCCTTCAGCACTAGCGCGGGTATTTAACAACGAGATGACTTGAATAGGCATGCCAATATAGGTGGATGGGTTTGCTGCTGTATCAAAAGCGGCACCCGGTATGCTACGAAACGTTGAGGGACCTAAAAAGGGGAGAACCAGATAGGATCCTTGTGGGATGCCCCACACAGCAAGGGTTTGGTCAAAATCCTCTTCATTTTGTTCTAGGCCAATATGTTGGGCAACGTCAAAAAGGCCTAGAAGCCCTAAAGATGAGTTAATAGCAAGTCGGCCAGAGTCTTTTGCGCTTTGTTTGAATTTAGCTTGCAGCGCATCGTTAATTATGACGTTAATGTTTTTAAGATTATTAAAAAAATTAAACACACCTGTCTGAACCGGTTGAGGCGTTACTTTTTTGTATGTATCAGAAATGGGCTTTGCGACGTAGTCATCGACCTTGTCATTAAAGATAAACATCTTTCTATTAAAATTCTCATACGGATCATCAGTCGCAGTTGGCTTTTGATCTGATTCATTGGTGGTCGCGCAACCACTTAGATATAAAGACTGTGTTAGTAGCACAGTCAATAAGATTTTATGAGATTTTTTCATCCTTTGTGGAGCCTGCTTATAGTTTTGAATAATTATCTATTTTCTCATCAATTTTTGAAATTAAAGCATCAAATCCGTCGCGTTGTAATATGCTGGTATATTCAGAACGTTTGAGCGCCAAGTCACTCACTCCGTTAGCGATGATGTTAATAATTCGCCAACTTGTACCGTTTTCTTTTAGCATATAATCAAACTTTACTGGTTTATCCTCTGGAATATTTAAGTGGCTATGGACAACGACGCCTCCCCTTGTTGTTTCTTCTTCTGAGTCAAAGGAAAATGATTCGCCAGAATAATCCTTAAAGTTGTGCGCGTAAGAGGCTATACTGAGTTTAATGATAACATCTTCAAGCTTTTTCTGCTGTGCTTCAGAAAGTTTTTCCCATTCTTTGCCTACAATAATTCGGGCTATTTTTGATAGATCATGGCTATTCGAAACAGGGACACTGAGACTATTATATCTTCCTGCATAGCCTAACTGCTTGCCATTTTTCATAACAGAAATTAATTCCGACTGAAATTTTTCGACAACTTGCTTTGCAGTTTCTTCTTGTGAAAAGGCATTTGTTGTTGCAAAAATGAAAACCAAATACAAAAAGGATAACTTCAATTTCTTTAAAATCATACTCAATAACCTTATAAAAATTATAGTCTGTACTATAAATTTAATTATTAATGTTTGCTTGCTAGAGTGAATAGCATTTTCACGAATCACTCTAGCAACTTGAAGGGGTAGTGGTTTTATTCTGTAACTTCTACTCTGATAGGGATGCCTGATAGAGTTGATAAAGGTTTTTCTTCAAAATTTGCTGCTATGGGTTCTGGAACCATATCGCCTTCAGTTTTAGGGCCTCTGATTGAGGTTATCAGCGCCTTTATTGGGTGTTTAAGCATATCTTCCACAGCGGTTGCTTCATAGCCACAGTGAGCCATGCAACTTGCACATTTTGGGTTGTTAACGTTGCCGTATTTTTCCCAAGGCGTTGTGTCCAGTAACTCCTGAAAGCTGTTGGCATTGCCCTCATCTGCGAGTAAGTAACATGGTTTTTGCCAGCCAAAAACATTGCGTGTTGGATTGCCCCATGGAGTGCATTCATAGTTTTGATTACCCGCTAAAAAATCAAGATAAAGCGATGAATGGTTTAATTTCCAGTTGCGTTTTTTGCCTATGCTAAAGATGCCTCTGAATAAATCTTTAACATCTTTACCTTTTATAAAGACGTCTTGTTGAGGTGCGCGCTCGTAGCTAAATCCAGGGGCAATAGTGACACCTTCTACACCTAGTTCCATAGCGTAATCAAGGAAGTCTGCAACTTCTTGAGCGTTTTCACCCTGAAATAATGTGCAGTTAATATTGACTCTAAAACCTTTTCCTAAGGCAAGTTTAATGGCCTCAACCGCTCTTTCAAAAACACCTTCCTGGCAAACAGAAGTGTCATGCCTTTCTTGCATTCCATCCAAATGGATTGAAAAAGTCAAGTAAGGGGATGGCGTGTAGTCATCGATTCTTTTCTTCAATAACAAGGCATTGGTACATAAGTAGACAAATTTCTTGCGTGCAATAATACCTGCAACAATTTGAGGCATTTCTTTATGAATGAGAGGTTCTCCACCGGGAATTGAAACCATCGGGGCATCACATTCATCAACTGCCTGCATGCACTCTTCAAAAGATAAGCGCTTATCGAGAATATCATCTGGATAGTCAATTTTACCACAACCAGCACAGGCTAAATTACAACGAAACAAGGGTTCCAGCATGAGCACTAATGGATATTTTTTTACTCCTCTTAGTTTTTGCTTGATTAAATAACTACCTACTTTTAACTGCTGACGTAACGGAACACCCACGTGCGAAATCTCCAAGATTGAAAAAAACTGTTAATGATTATTATGAGTTGATCATAGTGAAATCATAGATATAATAAGCGTGTCGTAAGAAAGCAACAGTGAAGAAAGTCACCGATAAATGTTGAAACCCTTATTGATTTGGATTCAAGCATTAAAGTAATAATTCAGCCTGACCATATAATACAATCGCTTATCTACTACTAAGTAGAATACTATGTTTTAACAAAGGACTCCAGTTTTTACATTAAATTATCTAAAATTGAAGTTTGTACAGGTTAAGAAATGGCTAATTCGTTTAAATACAACACGAGTGCTTAAGTAATCGTTTTTATTCTTGATAAGTGCCTTCTCAAGTCAGTTAATTAAAGGGATTTACATTAAAACAACATTGCTTTGCAAAATACCAACAAACACGCTATTATTGATATCAATTAATTTACTAACCCACTTGGGTCGACATTTAAATGTACCTATGAGCGAACCCCTAATATCGCTGGATAACCCAAAATCCCTGAGCCAATTAACGGATAATGATTTTCAGGCGCTTTTGCTTGAGGGTGTATCTAGAACATTTGCTTTAACTATACCCCAGTTGCCGCAACAGCTTTATGGCGCTGTTGCCAATGCTTATTTGTTGTGCCGAATAGTTGATACTATTGAAGATGAGGTTTCACTCTCAGCCCAACAAAAAAAATATTTTTGTTCCGAGTTTATTGAAGTAGTAAAAACGGGGAATAATGCAGAGTTATTTGCGGTCGATCTTGCTCCCTTATTATCGGATCAGACTATTCCTGCAGAGCACACCTTAATTCATGTGTTACCTCGTGTTATTCAAATTACCCATAGTTTTGATGAAGAGCAAATTGCTGCTTTAGCTTGTTGTGTTGAAACTATGGCCGCAGGCATGCCTATCTATCAGGCGCAGAATTTACATAATGGTTTAGCGACATTAGCTGATTTAGATACCTATTGTTATTATGTTGCAGGCTGTGTAGGAGAAATGCTTGCAAAGCTTTTTTGTCATTATTCGCCTGAGATTGCTCAGAACAAAGAAACGCTCTTGTTGCTCTCTGTTTCTTTTGGGCAGGGTTTGCAAATGACCAATATATTGAAAGATATTTGGGATGATGCGCAACGGGGCGTGTGCTGGTTGCCTCAGGATATTTTTACTGAAACAGGATTTGAACTTAAAAATATAAGCACTGATGTAGATCATGAAGGGTTTACAACCGGTTTAGAACACCTCATTAGCATTGCGCATGGTCATTTACAAAATGCTTTGACCTATACCTTAATGATACCTACCCATGAAACAGGGATACGTAACTTTTGTTTATGGGCGTTAGGTATGGCTGTTTTAACTTTAAAAAAGATTAAACAGAATCTGGACTTTAGACAGTCTGATCAAGTCAAAATTACCCGCAACAGTGTTAAAGCCACTATTTTTGCAACCAGGCTAATGGGGCGTAGTAATTACATGCTTTCTTTACTTTTTAACTTAACCAGTCGCGATTTAAAAACACCTGGCTGGACATATTCAATACAATCCTCAAAAGCCAATTTAGACCTTTAAGGACGTACCTATGTTTACTGACGCAAATACACAAATACGGAATAGCGATCAAAGCAGCTCTTCAGCAGCAATCTACTCAAAAGCTTATGATTTAAATAAAGCGATTGCTAGAGCACAAGATAAATTAATGAGTCTGCAAAATGAAGCAGGCTATTGGGTTTTCGAATTAGAAGCTGATTGTACGATTCCTTCAGAATATATTCTGTTGATGAATTATTTAGGTGAGATTAATGAAGGCTTACAAGCTAAAATAGCCACCTATTTAAGATCACGTCAATCAGAGGACGGAAGCTATCCTCTATTTACCGGTGGGCCGGGTGATATTAGCTGTAGTGTTAAAGTTTACTATGCTTTAAAACTAGCGGGTGATTCACTGGATGCTCCGCATATGGTCCGTTTAAGAAGTTATATTCTTAGCAAGGGTGGCGCTGCGAAAGCGAACGTATTTACTCGTATTGCATTGGCAACTTTTGAACAGTTACCTTGGCGAGGTGTTCCCTATATTCCAGTTGAAATTATGCTGTTTCCAAGTTGGTTTCCATTCCATTTGGATAAAGTTGCATATTGGTCAAGAACCGTGATGGTACCGTTATTTATTATCTGCACGTTGCAAGCAAAAGCTAAAAACCCAAAACAGGTCGATATATTAGAGCTATTTGTAACGCATCCAGATGAAGAACAACATTATTTTCCTGAAAGAACTCTACTCAATAAAATATTTTTGGGATTAGATTTCTTAGGGAAAAAGACCCGTCCTCTCATTCCTAAGAAAATGCATGAGTTAGCAATTGCTAAAGCAAAAGACTGGATCATTGAAAGACTTAACGGTGAAGATGGTTTAGGTGGTATTTGTCCGGCGATGATGGGTGCTTATCAAGCCATGTTATTGTTAGGTATGCCTAAAGATCATGAGTTGGTTGTGACCGCTAAACAAGCGATTGATAAATTATTAGTCATTAATGAACATGATGCCTATTGCCAACCTTGCTTATCTCCAGTGTGGGATACTGCTTTGGCCGCTTTAGCGCTTCAAGAAACGGATAAAAGTACGGTTACTGAGTTAAATCCACACAGTAATCCGGCTCTGATACGTGCTTATGACTGGCTCAAGAGTAAACAACTCTCTGATGAACCGGGTGATTGGCGAAATTCTAAACCTGATCTAGCCGGTGGCGGTTGGGCGTTTCAGTTTGAAAACCCTTACTACCCAGATGTAGATGATACCGCTGTGGTTGGTTTTGCGATGGCAGATTCTAAGTTACCCAATCTAGAAGAATCTATTCACCGTGCAACCCGTTGGATTGTCGGTATGCAATCTGAAAACGGCGGCTATGGCGCTTTTGACGTGGATAACACCTATTATTATTTAGATGAGATTCCGTTTGCTGATCACGGTGCTTTATTAGACCCACCAACCTCAGACGTGAGCGCGCGTTGTGCGATGTTAATGGCTAAAGTTGCTCAAGATCATGATGAGTATTTACCTGCGCTAGAAAGAACCATTAATTATTTACGTAGTGAGCAAGAAGCCGATGGCTCCTGGTTTGGCCGGTGGGGAACTAATTACATTTATGGAACTTGGTCAACGTTGCTGGGTTTAGAGCAAACTAATCTACCTAAAACAGATCCTATGTACACCAAAGCCGTTGCATGGTTAAAAAGCAAACAGCGTGAAGATGGCGGTTGGGGAGAAGATAATTTTAGTTACCATGATAAAAATGTAGCGGGTACTTACCGTTTTAGTACTTCGTTTCAAACTGCATGGGCTGTTTTAGCACTAATGGCTGCGGGTGAAGCGCTGAGTTTTGAAGTCAAAGCCGGTATAGATTTTATTCTGCGTCATCAACAAGCAGATGGTGTCTGGAATGATAAATGTTTTACAGCGCCTGGTTTTCCACGGGTGTTTTATCTGAAATATCATGGTTATGACAAGTTTTTTCCCTTATGGGCTTTAGCTCGTTATCGTAATGAACTGAATAAGAAGTGATTACTGGAATTGTTGTTGCTTTACCAGAAGAACTGGCTACTCTAACTTCACAAAAAGTAGCGAAGGGCGATTATTTAATGCTTAATAATCAGTTAGTAGTTGCTTATTCGGGTGCTGGTGCTGTTAATGCTAATAACGCCGCGCAATTGCTGGTAGAGCAGGGTGCTACTAGGCTAGTAAGTTGGGGTTGCGCAGGCGCATTGAGTGAGGAATTAAAACCGGGTGACTTAGTATTAGCGGATAAACTTAAAGATGCTGACGGTAATTTTGTTGATGATGTGCATGTTTCATCAAGCTTGTATGACGTGATTAATAATTATCTGCCTAACAAAACGTCGGTTTATACTGGGATTTTGGTAGAAAGTAGAGACATTATTTCTTTAAGCGTTATCAAGAAGCAATTGCATGCTAGCACAGGGGCTATCGCTGTCGACATGGAAAGCATCGCTATTGCGAAGGTTGCCAAGCAACACCGGTTGTCTTTTTTGGCCCTTAGAGTGATTGTAGATCCGGCAAGTATGAATTTACCTGAAGCAATCAATCAGTCGCTGAATGCTCAAGGTGTGATTGAATTGCCTAAATTATTGTTATTTATCGCAAGACATCCACTTGAAATTCCAGGTTTGATGAGATTGGGACGGCATTTTAATACGGCTAAAAAGACCTTAAGAGCGTTAGCTACGCAATTGGAATATGTAATCACTTAAATGCGAAGCTTTAGTTCACAGGGGTAACAAACTAAAAGTGGAGTAAAATAGCTTTAACTGTTTTTGCAGGCAATAGCTGAAGCGATTGCACTCCAGTTTTTATTTATCCGAAAATCTATAGTTGATGAAGCTTAATGACTAACGGATCATTAAGTGTGTATTAATAGTTTTGTAATGTAGATAATTTTGTATTGAGTGGAATCGGCTTTATCTTTAATTAATGAGGGTAATGCTACTTCTGCAACTATTTTTTTAACTTTAACTTTAACTTTAACTTTTTTGAATTTCTACTATGACTTTCAGTATTGCCGACCTTTTTGCTCAACATAGCACTGATAAATTTGATTTGCATGAGCAGCATCTTAACAACCAAATGGTTAGAATGCTAAAGACTATTGGATATGATCGTCATTATCAACGTGCTGTTGGACAGTATCTTTATGATCAGGAAGGGACTGAATATCTTGATTTATTAAGTGGTTTTGGCGTATTTGCGATTGGTCGAAACCATCCTACCGTTATTAATGCCTTAAAAGAAACCTTAACATTAGAACTGCCAAATTTAGTGCAGTTAGATGTCTCGATATTGAGCGGCTTATTAGCTAAAGAACTGTTAAAAACTACGCCAGAAAATATCGATAAGATGTTTTTTTGTAACTCTGGAACAGAAGCTGTTGAGGCGGCTATTAAGTTTGCACGTTACACCACTAAAAGAGACAAAATAGTTTTTTGTGAGCATGGATATCACGGTCTCACGATGGGGGCTTTATCTTTAAATGGTGAGAGCATTTTTCGTGAGGGTTTTGGTTCATTATTACCCGGTTGCAGCGCCGTTCCTTTTAATGATATTGATGCTCTGGAAAAAGCGTTAAGCAATAAGGATGTTGCTGCGTTTATCGTTGAACCTATTCAGGGTAAAGGCGTTAATGTGCCTGATGATAACTATTTGCCTGAGGTTGAACGGCTTTGTAAGAAGTATGGCACTTTATTTGTCGCAGATGAAGTTCAAACAGGCTTAGGGCGTACCGGTAAGTTTTGGGCTATAGCACATTGGGATGTAAAGCCTGATATGATTTGTATGGCAAAAGCCTTGTCGGGTGGCTTTGCTCCGGTTGGTGCAGTTGCTATGACTAATAAAATCATGGATACGGTTTTTAACAGGATGGATAGAGCGGTTGTTCATGGCTCCACCTTTGGAAAAAACAATATGGCGATGGCTGCTGGTTTAGCGACCTTGCGCGTTATGGAAGATGAAAAACTGGTTGAAAATAGTAGGGCAGTCGGTACTGATATCATTAATAGCTTAAACGCTTTGTCTGGACAGTATGAGTTTTTGAAAGAAGCACGTGGTAAAGGCATGATGATCGCTATAGAGTTTCAATCCCCGAAAAGTCTTAAATTAAAAGCGGCATGGGCTATGCTTGAAGCAGCTAACAAAGGTTTGTTCTGCCAAATGGTGACCATTCCTTTATTCAAGGAACACCATATCTTAACGCAGGTTGCGGGTCATGGTATGAACGTGATCAAATTGCTGCCGCCTCTGAATCTCACCCAAAAAGATCGTGATCATATTGTCACAGCCTTTGATAAAGCGATTGCTGATACACACCAAATACCCGGCTCCATTTGGGATTTAGGTAAGAATCTGGCCAGTCATGCCTTAAAAAACAGAAAAGGCAGTTGAGGTTATTTTAATGAGAAAGTGGTTTCAATTAGCAGCGTTAATAGGGATACTAGCTCCAATTGAGTTAGTGTCTGCGCATGCAGTCGTGACAGCATATTCTTTAAAAAGTATACCTATTCATGCTCATCAAGCAGACAAGGTCGAACTTACTTTTAACTCTAAAATTGAATTGGGATTATCTCAGGTTTATTTAGTGCGAAAAGGGGACAAACACGCATTACTAAAAGTTGAAAGTGGCCATAAACAAGGTGAAGTTATTGTTTATATCCCTGCATTGGAGCCTGGCGAGTATGCTATTAAGTTTAAGGTTTTTGCCGCTGATGGTCATTTGACTGAAGACATCATTCATTTTTCAGTCTCTTAAACAAGGTTAGATAATGGCGGGTATAGCTGATTTTCTAGATTCTCTAGTAGGGGGATTTGATCTAATTTGTTATTCGATAGTAATAGGTGGATTATTTTGGGGACTTTTTGTGTTACGTCCTTGGAATGATACGACTGAATCCAGTACGGTACTATCACAAAAAACAGTCCAACTTATTTATAAAGGTGGTTTTTATTTAGCGGGTGCACAGTTATTTAAAATTGTATTGAAAGTTTGGCTAATGACAGCGATTTTAGAGCGTTGGCCTTTCCCTGAGTTTGCAGAAACAACACAATTTGTTGTTGGGATTACTCGATTTTTGTTAACATTGTTATTAGCTGGTTATTGCTTCCAGTTCCTCAGAAATAATGCAAATTCAAAAACAAACTGGTTAATCGCTTTGCTGGTTGCTTTTCCCATGATTATTTCAGGCGCATGGCTAGTCCATGCGGCGGGGCGATTCGATAATCAAAGTTTGTTGATGTCGTTGACTGTTATTCATCAACTTGCCGCCGCTGCTTGGGTTGGGGGTGTTTTGCAGTTGGTAAATCTTTGGCTATTAAAAAAGGATAAACAAGTTTCTAGCCAATTATGGCCTTTAATGTTAAGCAGATTTTCAGTGTTGGGTGTTTCTTCAGTCATCGTAATTTTATTATCGGGCTTACCAATTGCTTTGCAATATATAGATAGTTGGAATGGTCTTATTGGTACTGGTTACGGTAATTTACTAGTTGTTAAACTAATTTTGATGGCTTTAGCGCTTGGGTTTGCCATACTGAATAAAAGGGCAGTGACTGACTATCAAGCAAATGCTAATGATTGCGCACTGATTAAACGAGTCCCTCATTATGTTGAAGCAGAATCCTTAGTTTTAATCACACTCTTATTTACTGCGGCAAGTTTAGCCTCCCAGCCACCAGCGATTGATATTCCTACATTAACAACTAGTTGGGAGGAGGTGTTAAATACCTTTCATCCGCAAATACCTCAAACCACCTCCCCAACTCATTCTGCATTATTAGCGGGTGAAGCGGGTCGAGTTGCCATTATTGATCAAGTTCCTTCAATAGCGGCAACAGAATGGTCAAACTACAATCATAACATTGCGGGTATTTTTCTAACGGTGATGAGCTTTTTGGCTATGTTGTCTTACGTAAGAAAGTTACCTATAACACCACCTATTTTGAACAAATATTTGGTCATAACAAATTACTGGCCGCTAGGTTTTGTTTGTTTGGGGGTTTTCCTGTTTTTCCGTAGTGATGCAGAAACCTGGCCATTAGGACCTATCGGCTTTTGGGAAAGTACTTTTAATAATGGTGAAGTGTTGCAACATAGAATTGCGACTTTTTTAGTGTTATTCCTCGGTATTTTTGAGTTAAGTGCAAGATTGACTCAAAATCCTAAGAGTAAATTACCTTATGTCTTTCCAATACTAGCGGCTTTTGGTGGTTTAATGCTGCTGACTCATTCCCATGTAGGCTTTCAGGCTAAAAGTGCATTTCTTATCCAAGTAGGGCATACCACCATGGGTATTTTCTCTCTGATTTTGGCATGTGGACGTTGGTTGGAGTTAAAGCTGGACAGGCCAGGTAAAGAGTTTGCCGGCTTTGTTTCAGTTGCCGCCTTGTTTCAGATTGGCATCATTTTGATGTTTTATCGCGAGCCCCTTTATTAAAAATATGAATACACTATCTGATTATATACTGCTCAACAACATCAATACACCCGCAGATGTTCGTAAGTTAAAAAAAGAGCAGTTAAAGCCCTTGGCTGAAGAACTGCGGGATTATTTAACCCATACGGTCAGTATCTCGGGAGGGCATTTTTCTGCGGGTTTGGGCACTGTAGAGCTAAC
>CAIOMN010000059.1 GCA_903859415.1 uncultured Methylococcaceae bacterium | reverse complement strand
TCGCCAGCCATTGATAAAAGTTGATGACGGTACGGTATTATTTCCATTGATTTATCGCTCAACTTGGCCAATTCATCAAGAACAATTGTTAAGTCATCGTCCGTTAAGCGTTCAATAAATTTGTGTGACCAGAAAATATCATAATATGAGTAATTAAACTCGTTTCTGGCTGGTTTAAGGTATTGAAAAATATTGCTTGCAGGGATGTTTTTAGGAAATAACTCGATCAGAAGCAATCCTAATAGTCTATTGTTATCACTGATTTTTTCTTGTCGTATCTCTTCAGCAAGTTCAAGCAAGCTTGCTGTGTCGTTCGGATATTGATGTATAAATGCTTGTAAAGCACGAACGCGAATTCTCTCCCAATAGGAGCAGTCACGAATGATAGTTATCAACGCTTGTTTCAATTCTGGCATTGATTCGGAGTTACATAACCCGTCCAGTAGGCAAATTAACACACTTTGTTCTGTATTCTGACGAGATGGATTGGTAAACAGAGCCAATAAATGAATTGTCATGTCCTTAGTGGTAATGGCTGAAAACGCTTGCACATGCCAGTCCTGGGGTAGGTAATTCGTTTTTTCTACTTCCCGTTTTAATGAAGTCAGTAGTTTTATTTTGGTTTCTGTTGAAAAGAATTGAGTATCACCATAAACAATCATTCCCAAAGGATCAATCTCAATCAACCGCTCGCGTGCTTGTGGAGAAAGTACACTCAGCCAGGCCATCGAGCCACGTAAAGCAGCGACAATGCCGCCATCAAAACCTGTGGTTAGAGCCAATACCCGATTAAACAACAAGCCCTCTTTGATTTTGTTTGCTATGAATTTTGCCGCCAAATACTCCGCAACACTACGATGGATATAGTTGAATTCATTTGAGTTGGCTTTATTAAATAAACGGGTTTTTAAAGCGGCACGAGCCTGTAATCCATCAGGTATCGCTATATCTCTAAGGCACATTCGACCTTCACCCAGTTGAGTTTCAGTAAATCTTGTGACGTTGGCAATAATTTGTATAGCGCATAAAAATCCTGCTGCTTCTAAGAGTTCTGGAATCGAGGCTGGTTGCTTTTGTACTAATACATGTTCGTCATTAAA
The DNA here is from genome assembly GCA_903859415.1 of uncultured Methylococcaceae bacterium. Classification (GTDB taxonomy): domain Bacteria; phylum Pseudomonadota; class Gammaproteobacteria; order Methylococcales; family Methylomonadaceae; genus Methylobacter_C. The sequence continues at coordinate 2,155 of CAIOMN010000059.1, read as the reverse complement.
CTCGGCTGCCAATTGTTTTGATGCTAACTCATAAACCCCCTGTTTGCTGGTAGGCCATTGCTGGCCACCTTTAACAGCAACGATTAACATATCTAAAGTTTGTGGATTATCCAATAAGCCTGACAAACCAAAATGTTCTGCATTTTTTAAGAAATCCTTTGCATCTGATACACGCAGGTCATTCTGTAATATCTGGTCTATGTCATCACTGCTAAGTGGGTCTAAATACAGTACGGTTATATTCTTGTCTGGGCTAACCGTCTTAATATCCCGAGTATCGAGAGAACCCAGCCAATCAGCGGCACGGCAGGAAATTCGAAAGCGTTTACAGCCAAGTTTGTCGAGTTTGCCACGAATCGCTCCCAATGGGGTTCTATCATTAACATTGCCTGCTCTGGTTTCATCCAAGCCATCTATAAAAAGGGTCTTATCTCGCCATTCCTTGCGATCAAGGTCGATGAAGTCCCGTGCAGAAATACAAAGTCCATCAGGCGTATTGTCCGCTTCAGCTTTGAACAAACTTGATTTTCCAGCACCGGGTTCACCCAGTAATACATAAGCCGACCGCTCACTAAAAAAATCGATAGGATGGCTTATGTCGTAGTGTTCGTCTCGTTCGTCGACTTTCTCTTTACAGGTGCGGGGTACAATAAACATGAGTTAATCCAGCCAGTATTCAGCGGGGTGAGATAAAAATTCTGCCAATGCTACGCCGCCATTTCCTACTAAAATCTTTCTAGCATGGCTGTACTTTTGACCGAATAGGTCCAGCCCTTTTGACAACACTGGATTTGGTGCGCTTTTTACCTCTATGGCAGTCAGTTTTTTGCCTTTAGCTAGAATGAAATCGACTTCTTGATTGCCTTCTCGCCAATAATAAAGTTTGGTGTCTTCGTCGCAGGTATTCAATAAATGCGCACCGACACAACTTTCGACTAATCTACCCCAATAACTTCTATCAGCTTGCGCTTCAGCAAAGCTATAATCCTGAGTGGCTGACATCAATGCGGTATTAAAGACGTTAAGTTTTGGGGCAGAGTTACGTTTACGGACTTCTTGTGCCGCATATTTATGTAAGCCTGTCAGCAGCTTTGCTTCAGCTAATAAATGCAGATAATCGGCAAGTGTCTCGGTGTGTTTTGCTTCGTTAATAGCATCAATCATTTTGGTCAGTGACAATTCCATGCCTGAATAATGACAACCTAATTCGAAAAGCTGCTTCAGCAACATAGGATTTTTGATACGCACCATTTGCAAAATATCTTTTTCAATATTGGGTTGTATCAGGCTGTCCCTTACATAGCGGCGCCAACGTTTTTCTTCTTTGATTAGCCATGCGCTCCCCGGATAACCACCAAAATAAATGTATTGTTCCAAGTTGAAGTCAAATGCTTGCTGCATTTCTGTGAAGCCCCAGTGACTGATAGCAATGGTCTCATAGCGCCCAGCCAGGCTTTCAGAAAAACCTTTTTGCATCAGTAGGGGGGCTGAACCCAGCAACACAACATGCATGGGAACGCCATTAGCACGGTCGGCATCCCACAAGCCTTTAACAATATCCGACCATTGTTCGATTTTTTGAACTTCGTCGATAGCAAAGACGAAGGCTGCCGGTTGCTCCTGCTTTTTGGCAGTTTGTCCAGACTTTAGCCATTTGGCTGTCCGGTTTCTAGCTTCTTGCCACTGAAATTGCAACCAACTACCATCCTTTTTTTGGGGCGGTGAAACGGTAGAAGGAGCAGTGTTCAAGCTATAGATATTATTGGCAATGGCGGGTTCTTCATCAACCGAGATGTAGTAACCTTGCGCTGGGTTCAGTGAAATGATGTCTCGAATAATGGTGGTTTTACCCACTTGTCTGGGTCCAGCCAGAAGATTGATAAAGTGAACAGGTTCGCTCAGTCGAGATTTAAGTAAATCTTCTTGTGGTCTTTGGTATTTCATTAGGTTGTGTTACTTTACTGAGTAAATTTGCTCAGTAAAGTAACACGAAGCTATTGTATTGTCTATTTCTACAGCAACTCAGAGCATCATAAAAACTCAGCAAAGCGATCTTCTACCTTTTTATTCCGAACATACGCTCGCCTCTCCAGGGCTAGAGTCAGCAATACTTCGCTATCATGGGTGGAAATTTGGGTGAGGCCTCCTCGAATCT
>CAIOMN010000058.1 GCA_903859415.1 uncultured Methylococcaceae bacterium | reverse complement strand
TGGATTTTAAGTCAAGAATCAAAATATAGCCTTCTCCTTCAAGTTGACAAAAGATAATCGCATCACATGCCTTACGAGCTTTATGCCCATCAACAAACGTTTTATCTCCAAAACCTATTTTATCAAATTGGATCGCAACTACATCATCACCCAGCCCAGAAAGGATCACATGATTAAGTGGTGTAGAAATTTTTTCACGAATAGTGACCGTTTGATTTAAATAAGTATGTTTTTTATTGTTAGATATGATTTCTTGAAGTTTCTTTATTGCAGCATCAACAGCCATTACTAGACACCGTATAGAATGGCATCTTGGATTTTATTCATCGCATTAATCTCATCATCAAAACTTTTGATTTGTATGCCGCGATGTTCTTCTACATTCCATTTCTGTAACGTTAAGCTTTTTTTCTTTTTACCTTCAATCTCAAAGGAAGCCGTTGTCGTCGTGTAAACGGCAACATTTTCAGCCTTTAAAAAGTCACGATCGGTATAGCCTTTAAACTTCTCTCTGACAGCACTTAAATGAGGTTTATCACTGGATAGCATAATCAGTGTATTAAACTCACGAATAATATAGTCGCTATGCGTAGTTAAAAATATCTTTATGCCTGCATTGACTAAAGCCGCTAAAAACTTAACTAATCGTCTCTGATTAGCTGGATGCAAATTGAGTTCAGGTTCATCAATCATCAGCATATCACCCGGTTTAGCTTCATACTGTACCCAAAACCACAGCACCATTAATGATCGAACAGCACTGGATGCTTCACCTAAACCCAGTTTTAGTGTAGTTCCCTTCGGTGTAAAATATATCGCACCTTCTTTAGTGGCTTTGTAAGTACCCCCTGCTATTTCCTTAAACGCTTTCGATAGTTCTGGATTAAGCTTGATAACTTCACTGGTACCACGTTGTTCAAGATTTGGAATTTGAATGCTAATAAACTCAACATTATGCTCAACTGATAGCGCATAACTGCGCTTCATTAATTTAATTAATGTTGCAAAGTTAACCACCGATTTTTTATCATTGTCCATTTCAGTTAACACATTAACTAATTTGTTCTTTGAAAAATTCAGCTCGCCTCGAAAGATAGCAGATCCGGTCCTTTCAGCTGTAGTTATAAAAACATCTGGAAACGTTTTTCCTAACACAATCTCTATGAGTTGTTGTCTGATAAAGCCCGCTAATGAATGTACTGGTGGCAACTCGTCACCCGACTCAATCACAATAGCAATTTCGACAACGGTTTGTTCGGGTTGTTTTTTTATAGAAACTAAACGCTTCCCTTTAATACTATTCAAGCCATCGTCAACACTCCTTTTAACCCAATCTGTTGTAATGGGAGCTGTTAATGAAAACCGAGTATCTTTAAATCGTTCAGGAGGTGTTGCCAGGAAATCATGTAAATTATCCGCTAATCGAGTCATTGTTTTTTGTAGAATAGCATCCCAATTTTCAACAATCTCTTTCTGCAAATCAATGTTGATAAAGCCTTCATTGACGAGTTTAGTCATATCTTCTTCAGATAAGTCCCATGCTAATAATTGTTGCCAAGCATACAATAGCGCATAAAGAGAATTTGTAACGTAGGTCTTACCCGTGTTATTTTCCCCACAGATAATCGTCAAATCGGCTAATTCGATTTCAGCCTCATACAAAGGCCCAAGCTGTTCAAATTTAAACTTCATAATTCTATTTTTCTCTTGAGCAATATAAGATTAAAAGCAATTGTTAATCCAAAGCTATCATAAACAAATCTTCTGTGTACAATTTCTACTTTCACTCCTAGCCCATCTTTCATTAAGATAACTGAGCAATACGCCAAATGGATGTGGCTAATTTAGCTAATATTTTCTGACGTGCAGCTATACGCTCAGGCGTCCAATCCGCATTGTTTTTTGCTATTGTTCTAGTCAATTCAAACTGACTTTCTGCGAGTACCCGCTTTTTAATATCGAAGCCGTCATTGCCAAGGTTCTTATTCGATTTTTTTGCAAGCAATGTCATGTTACCCAATCTATAAACCATCGCATCAGCTTCTTCATCAGTAAAAGCGTCCCAACCTGACTCAGGGTTTTGAGGAAGCACATGCTCTATGTTAAAACTGTCGCTCTCAAAATCATAATCATTGCCGCTGGCTTGCTTTTCCAATGCACAAAAAATATAGCGCACAATACGCAAATTGCGCGAGTTTGTCGTACGGATTGCTTTTTCGGCAAAAGCGACTTTAAAGGTATCGTCGTTTGGATAAACGGCTTTTAAGCCGTCGAGTGCCGCATTAACGGTCAGAATTTCACCATTAGCTATTTTTTGGGCAACCGCATAATAAACCCGCTCTTGTTCATTGGTTGGCTGACTACCAATGACGTTGTAGCGAAATGAAATCATAAGGCAACTCCTTAGCAAACTGGCAAAGTCAGCGTTTGGCAGTTTCCTATAAGCTGCAAAAAGTAAGGGGAAAGGCTGTCTTACACTAAACATGCGCAAGTTTTGGGCATAACCCTTTAAATCAGGATGCCATTGAGATACTTCTGGATGGGTAAGCGCTAAATAAGTATCCATATCTTCTTCCATATCGCGCAGCAATTGAAATACTGCCTCACGATGGGTTACTTTAGCGCGAATGGTTTTAAACAACTCAGACTGCCGGACAAAAGATCGCCGACTAATCCAGTGAATACGCAGAAAATCTGGAAAGCTCTCACCGCCCAGTCGAGTTACCATCGCCTCCCAACGGTCTTCCAACACTTTCATTTCATGCACATGCTCATTATCACGATGCAACACTGAGAACAGATAGTTTTTCAGTAGATCAGTCGATGAAAGACGCACACCACGAGCATTTAAAGTTTCAAATACCTTATATGCATTTAACTCATCGGTAACGCTGATAACCGTAAAAAAGAGCCGATCACTCATGGTTTCCACCAAGGTAGCCAAGGCAATCCCCTCATCACCTCCTGATTTTTTTGCGTAATCACGCACTCGTTTCTCAAACCATTCAAAAGCTTTACGTAAACTATGCTCCGAAGCTCTAAAGCCCCGCTGTGGTAAATGACCTAGTTGTACTAGATATGTTTGAAAATAATGGTCATTATTACGGTTAAGTGTCAGCTTTGTCCGTGAAACGAGCGTGACAGGATCAAGATAACCAATATAGGTCTGGCGAATTTGATTCAATCTCTGTTGGTTATGTTCTGGCTGATGATTGTCTGCAATTAAACGCTGAAGATTTTTTAGGGCAGCTAACACAATTAACGTTAATGTAGTCAGCCGTTGTTGACCATCGATGACATCGAAACTTTTTTCATCTTGAGATTGCAACACCAGATAACCCATATAATGGGCGGGCTCTCCGTCTTCTTGAATAGTGCCAAGAATATCTGCCCACAAATCTTCCCACTCATCATCTGTCCAACTGTAATCTCGTTGAAAACGTGGAATGCGATAAGTCAGTCCATTTCCAATTAATTTGCGATAGGTGTTGTTTTCAGTTTTAAAGTTGGTTGCTGACATTGTGTGTGTTTGATCCTATGTATGAGAATTACAAGTTGCATGGGTTAATACTCAAAAGATCAAATGATACTCTAAGAATAGATCAGATGATCTTTTGTGTCAGTTGATGGTTTTCCCATGTTCAACTTCAGTTAAAGCTTCATATAAGATATCCCTTGCCTCTTCTATCGACTCAATTATTTCATCAGATACATTCAGTTGTTGAGCGATACTCTGTATAAGAACAAAGGTATTTTTCATGTGATTTAAATTTCTCACGCTTTCCCAGCTCATTGCTTCATTAATATGGAGCAATAACCGAGAACAGTCTTTATTAGCATGCTCTTTGATAACCTGATCTCTCAGCACTTCCCAAGCGCCCTGTAAATCTGAGAGTATGGTTTTTTCGTAGTAAGTAGGTTCTTGATAAAATGTCATAGTCTTTAGCCTGCCTCTTCTTTCTACTTTATCTTTGCTTTTGAGCTTTCCGTTCTACTTCATTCTGTGCCACTTTATCACGCAAATAAACTGGCATAGCCTGTTCAACTGGAACAGCCAAGCCACTTTCAAAGTCCCGTACACCTAAGCGAACTATAGCACTGGCTCTCGGAAGATGATGTGCCTCATATCTATCCACAAGCCCATTCAAGCGACTGAGTAGCTCATCATTATAAACACCCCAAGCAGACCCCACGCCCACACCTATTAACTCAGGAAACTCAATACCAACTGCCGGTGTCACCGCTTCCTTCCCCAGTAGATTAACCAAACCTGCTTCATCTTGCTGATAAACACCCCAAAAGATCTCACCCATCCGTGCATCCATTGCAGTATAAGCAACCGGATTGGTGGCATAATTATCTTGAGCGCGTTGCTCTGTAGAATAGCTGTCGAAGAAATCCAGGGCAATTGCAGCCAAGGTTGATACAGGCACGACAGGTAAGTCTGCCCCTAGGGCGATACCCTGAATAACGCCCGTAGCGATTCTTACCCCGGTAAATGACCCCGGTCCACAACTAAAAGCCAGAGCATCCAGTTGTTGAGGTCTTAAGCCTGCCTCAGACATTAAGTTGTCTATCATGGGCAAAATTAACCGGGTGTGCTCTTTGGGTGTTAACTCAAAACGCTCAGTTACAATGCCATCAATAAACAATGCCGCTGAACAGGCATCAGTGGATGTTTCCACGGCTAACACTTTCATTCTTTAACTTCCTTCTGAAAAAAGGCTTCTACGTCTTCTATATTACGGGTTCGACTCATGGGCGGCACACTGTCTAAAAACAATTGTCCATAAGAACGTTTTAATAAGCGGGGATCACAGACCATTAACACCCCTCTATCCGTGACATCACGAATCAATCGACCGATACCTTGTCGTAAAGCGATCACTGCTGTGGGTAATTGATATTCAAAGAAAGGATTTTTACCTTGCTGGGTCATGGCGTCTAAACGCGCTTTTAATACCGGATCGCCAGGCGAAGCAAAAGGAAGTTTATCGATAATGACACATGATAACGCCTCTCCTCTGACATCAACCCCTTCCCAAAAGCTGGAGGTTCCTAATAACACCGCATTACCTGCTTCTTTAAACTGTTCAAGCAGTAATGCCTTAGGGCGACTGCCCTGTATCAATAGCGGATACTTTAATTCTTTGCCTAATATCTCAGCCGCTTGATTAAGTGCGCGATGACTGGTGAATAAAAAGAAGGCCCTACCCTGGCTGGCTTTTAAAACCGGTAAGACAAATTCAATGATCAAGGGGATAAAGTGAGGGTCATTGGGTTGTGGTAAACCTTTGGGATGATAAAACAGGGATTGATTGGGATAATCAAAGGGGCTACCCCAGCTCTCACTGGCCGCCTGACTTAAGCCTAAGTTATTAGCAAAATAATCAAAGCCATTGGCAATGCTTAATGTTGCTGATGTAAAGATCCAGGCGGCTTGATGTTGTTGCATAAATTGCCGAAATTCAGAAGCAATATCTAAAGGCGTGAGGCTTAAGGTAAAGGTCTTCCGGTGTATCTCATACCAACGTATCCATTTGCCCCCCTTCTCATCCATAATCAGCTTGAGTTTCTGTAATAGATCTTCTGCACGATTAAAACAGGATTCCAGTGCTTTGGTTTTAACGGAAGCTAGATTGAGTTGATCGGTTACTCGTTGCAATTGCTCTTTTAAGGCACTTAAGCCACCCAATAGTTTTGGATTATTTTCTATTTCTTGCCAGTCACCCCGTTTAAGCTCAACACCAAACGCTAGCCTTAAATCTTTAATTTCATGCTCTAGGTCTTCACAGGCCGTACGTAAAGCCGGTAGATCGGTTGCGTCCTTAAAGTATTCCATCAAGGCATCTTGAGCTAAATCACTCAATTGTTTTGCCCCCAGATTAACACCCAAGAAGTTCGATGCTGTATCAGCCAGTTGATGGGCTTCATCAATGACAACCACTTCAGCATTGGGCAATAACTCCCCAAAGCCATTATCCCGTATTGACCAGTCTGCACATAACAGATGATGATTAACCACAATGACATCCGCTTCTTGAGCATTTTTTCGAGCTTTAACCAGATAACACTCGGCATAATCAGGACAGTCTTGTCCTAGGCAATTATCTGGGGTAGAGGTGGCCTGATACCAGATAGGATCGCCTTCATTGACACCGGACATTTCTGCAATGTCGCCTGTCTGAGTGCGTTTAGCCCAAGCGTTTATTTTTGCTAAGGCCCCCGCGTCTTCTTTGGTAAAGCCGATGGTTGAGGTTAAGGCATTTTGTAAGCGATAAGTACATAAATAATTACTTCGCCCTTTTAATAACGCGGCAAGAAAGGGCTTTTTCATAGCCTTGCGTATTACGGGCAGATCTTTATTGAATAACTGATCCTGGAGATTTTTAGTCCCCGTTGAAATAATGGTCTTTTTACCGGATAAAATAGCGGGGACTAAATAGGCAAAGGTTTTACCCGTTCCAGTGCCTGCCTCTGCGATTAAGTGCTGTTTTTTATCAATAGCTGTTGCAATGGCTTCTGCCATTTCCATCTGAGCTTCACGTGCTTGATAACCCGATATGACAGTCGATAACGCACCCTTATTACTGAAAAACTGTTTCGTATCTGTCACAGGTTATTTATCCATAGGTAACGTAGAATTGTGGGCGTGGCTTTAGCCATGATAATCGTGGCTAAAGCCACTCCCACAGCATACTAAATTCCTTTAACTTAATGACATTGGGTAAGGTGTGTTAGTAAACGATCGCTTGGTCTTTTAATACTGTATAAATTTCATCGATCGACTGATGTTCAGTATCAAAGGTAATGTCTGCAACAACTGTACTATCAGTGACGCATAAACAGATCAGCCCAGCATTTTTAATAGCCTGAATCAAGGCAGGCTCAGCTGTTTCTAAAACCGTAATAGCATGACCATTATCAAACAGCTTTCTTTCTAGCTTATAGGCGTTTTCAGTATTATTCGCACCGATAACAGCGATAGCAACGGGCTTTTGACCATAGCGTGCAGCGCGTTCTTCCAGACTGACTGGAAGTTGATTTTCAGACTCGCTGATGCCGGTAATCATACCTGCACCGACAGTACCATTGGTTAAACGATCAATAATAATGAAAGCACCGGTGCCTTTATTAACTTTATAGGAGTCAAAAACCACAGGGGCGTTAACAGTCACTGTGCAAGAGGCGATTTCATTTAACTTTAGTTGAATCGCATCATGATGCTCTAGCGTATTCACATCAATTCGATGATGAATTAAAGCGACAGAGCCTGAAACACTGCGTGTTCCCAATTTAAAAGTATACTGACGGCCAGGAACTAACGCCTGCTCAGCCATCCATACAATGGTTGCTTTAAACTTATCATCGACTGTCGGTGCCTGGCTTTCAGTGCCGACCAGGATATCACCACGACTGACGTCAATCTCATCTTCTAACGTTAAGGTAACCGCCATAGGAGGATAAGCTTCTTCAAGATCACCATCATACGTGACAATCGCTTTAATCTTACTGCTTTTACCAGAAGGTAGCGCTGTAATCAGATCACCCTTTTTAAATATCCCTGAAGCTACCGTACCGCAAAAGCCACGAAAATCCAGATTAGGCCGATTAACATATTGCACAGGGAAACGTGCATCAGTAAAGTTATGGTCATTAGCAATTTCAACGCTATTCAGTGCTTCCATTAAGGGATACCCGGTAAACCAGGGCATATTTTCACTGGGGTTAACGACGTTATCACCATCTAAGGCTGACATGGGAATAAAGTGAATATCGTGCAAATCCAGGGTAGTAGTAAAATCCAGGTAATCCTGTTTGATTTTATTAAAGGTTTCTTCACTGTAAGCCACTAAGTCCATCTTATTAATGGCAACAATGATATGACGAATACCTAACAAGGAGGCAATAAAACTATGACGCTTGGTTTGCGTTTGTACTCCATAACGGGCATCAATCAAAATGATAGCTAAATCACAGGTAGAAGCACCCGTTGCCATGTTACGGGTATATTGCTCATGCCCTGGGGTATCAGCAATAATAAACTTGCGGGTAGAGGTAGAAAAATAACGATACGCCACATCAATGGTAATGCCTTGCTCACGTTCGGCTTGCAAACCATCCACCAGCAAAGCCAAGTCAATTTTTCCGGCGCCGGTTGTCCCTGATTTAACGCTATCCGCCTGAACTGCAGCCAATTGATCTTCATAAATCATTTTAGAGTCATGTAGCAAACGACCGATCAGTGTACTTTTGCCATCATCAACGTTACCGCAGGTTAAAAATCTTAATAGCTCCTTGTTTTCATGTTGCGTTAGATAAGCATCAATATCAGTACTGATTAAATCGGATTGGTGGGACATATTTTTCTCGGAATTCTTGTTATATTTACAGAGACTGGGCTTTAATTAGAAGTAGCCTTCACGCTTTTTTTGTTCCATCGATCCTGATTGATCATGATCAATCAATCGTCCTTGACGCTCAGAGGTCGTGGTTAATAACATCTCTTGAATAATTTCAGGCAGTGTCGTGGCGGTTGACTCAACTGCACCGGTTAACGGATAACAGCCTAAAGTACGGAAACGTACTTTTTTCATTTCAACTTTTTCATCAGGGCCAATTGGCATTCGGTCATCATCGACCATGATCAGCATACCATCCCGATTAACGACAGGGCGCTCTTTAGCAAAATACAAAGGCACGATGGGAATATTTTCTAAATGAATGTATTGCCAAATATCCAGTTCTGTCCAGTTAGAGAGGGGGAATACCCGAATACTTTCACCCTTATCAATTTTCCCATTATAGATATTCCATAATTCAGGGCGCTGGTTTTTAGGGTCCCAGCGGTGATTCTTATCTCTAAAAGAATAGACTCGTTCTTTAGCTCTGGATTTCTCTTCGTCACGACGAGCACCACCAAAAGCAGCATCAAACTGATACTTATCCAGGGCTTGTTTTAGTCCATCTGTTTTCATCACATCAGTATGTTTTTTACTGCCGTGAGTAAAAGGACCAATCCCTTGATCAACGCCGTCCTGATTAATATAAACCAAAAGCTCCAGGCCCAACTTCTCAATCAGTTGATCACGAAAGGCTATCATTTCCTTGAACTTCCACGTGGTATCCACATGCATCATAGGAAAAGGAGGCTTTCCCGGATAGAATGCCTTCATGGTCAAATGTAACATAACGGCAGAATCTTTTCCGACGGAATACAACATAACAGGACGCTCGAATTCAGCCGCTACTTCACGAATTATATGAATACTCTCAGCTTCGAGCTCTTTAAGATGTGTTAATTTATGATCAGTCATTAAAAGTCCGTCAGGGGGGTGTTGATTATCACGATAAGATAATTGAGTGTACTCAATATAATGTATAACCGCCTATTTTAATTTGAACAGCCAATTAATACCAGTTACGTCATACAAATAATAGCTTTCCATAATAATTGCTTAAGAAATAAAATTAAAAATTAATCCACTTTAAATCCTGCTCCCGTGATAATATCTTCAATATCGTCAAGCGTGGTTTTATCGGTATCATACTCAACTTTTACTTCATTCTCTTTGAATGAGGCGACGACAGAAATAACTCCGTCAGTTGCACTTAACTTACCGGTAATATTCGCTTCACAACCACCACATTTCATTCCAGTAACGGTTAAAACTTCAGATTCAATCATTTTAATCTCCAATCATTAGTAATAATTTTGACTTTATATCATATTCGATTAATGTGTGTTACTCATGATACAACTTAAAATTATAAAGTAGCTATCAATAATATCCATTGAACCAATAAGTATCTTCTTGGTAGGATAATCATCTAAATGACTTGGATACATAGTAACGATGCAATTAAACACCATTACCAATCAAACCATTGCACTTGCTGGTATTGCACAAGCAGCCGCCTTGGTTCAACAATTTGCAACTAAAGGAAGCTGTGACCCAGTTGCCCTGGAAACCAGCATTGCTAGTGTTTTGAAAATTGATTCTGACAGTGTGATTGATGTCTACGGCAGTTTATCGGGTTTAAGCCTTGGATTAACACAACTTGATATTCAAATGACAGGTTACAAAATTGTTAACCCTGAACAAGCGCGTTACTCCGCTTCATTGGTTTTTCTTGAGAACCAGCTGAGCCAGCATAAAAACCTGTTAAAGATTATTCAGACGGGAATTATTAAAGCCCAGTCTCAAAGCGAGCATTTTGGTTTAATGCATGAGAATGTATTCGCTAATCTGGGTGAGGTTTACCAGAATACAATCAGCACGCTTCAACCCAGAATCATGGTTAATGGTGAACAAAATTATTTATCAAGAAACGAAGTGGCCAATAAAATACGGGCTTGTTTACTTGCTGGGATACGTTCTGCCATCTTATGGCGCCAATGTGGAGGTACTCGCTGGAAGTTCCTGTTTTATCGAAAAAAGATCCAGGCTGAATTACAAATATTATTAAAGCAAATTTAGCCCTCTGCCAACATGGCAAACCTGATTGAAGTTGAAAACCTAAGCCGATATTACGGCAAATATTGCGTTGTTAATAACATCAGCTTCACTTTAGCCAAAGGAGAGGTTGTTGGTTTTTTGGGTCCCAATGGCGCTGGTAAAACGACTACAATGCAAATGCTGAGTGGCAATCTCGCACCGAGTTCTGGTTTAATTAAAATCAATGGCTTTGATTTACTCAACGCACCTCTTAAAGCTAAACGTAGCCTGGGCTATTTACCTGATATTCCATCGCTATATAAAGACCTTACAGTGCAGGAGTTTCTACATTACTGCGCTCAATTACAGGGTATTACTAAGCAAGCTATTTACCCAATCATCGACAAAACAGTGGAGCGCTGTAGTTTACAAACAGTATCCAAGCGCTTAATTGCCAATTTATCCAAAGGCTTTCAACAACGTGTTGGTATTGCTCAGGCAATCTTGCATAATCCAGAAGTGATTATTCTAGATGAACCAACCGTTGGCTTGGACCCTATACAAATCAAAGAGATTCGAGCATTAATTAAAGAGCTTGGCAAAGATCATGGCATCATTTTATCAACGCATATTTTGCCTGAAGTACAGGAAACATGTTCACATGTACAGATTATTAATAATGGCAAAATCATTCTTAATGAAAGTATCTTTGAGCTTAATCGAACCATGACTCAAGGCTGTCTTCAAGTCATCACAAGGACACCCGTTGACAACACAATTTTATTAGCAATCCCCTACGTCACCCGTATTGAAGAAATTGCTCATAATCGTCACAACATACACTATTCCATGAAAGGCAATCCAACTCATCAGATAGCTGAAACCATTATTGCTAAAGGTTGGGGTTTGGAAGAAATGACGCCCATAAAAAAATCGATGGAAGATATTTTTCTGGCATTAACCCAAGTTGAATCATGAGTGTTACCTTAGTTATAGCCACTCGCGAATTTAAAAGCCTATTCTTATCTCCATTAGCGTGGTCGATATTGGCGGCATTACAAGTCATCTTAGGGTATCTTTTTTTAAATCAGGTTGAGACGTTTACCCTAATCCAAGCAAAACTAGTCGGTATGGAAGGCGCTCCTGGCTTAACCGATATTGTCGTGACGCCTTTATTCAGTAATGCCGGCATTATTTTATTACTCGTCACCCCCCTATTAACCATGCGTCTTATTTGTGAAGAACGCAGAAACAAAACGCTATCGTTGCTACTGTCAGCCCCTATTTCCAATAGCGACATTATCATCGGCAAATATTTAGGTACGCTGGGACTCCTTTTAGTAATTGTTGCATTGATAGCCCTCATGCCCTTATTTTTACTGATGGGTGGTGAACTTGATAATGGCAAATTCTTTGCAAACTTCTTGGCTTTAAACCTCTTGGTAGCAGGCTTTAGTGCAGTTGGACTCTTCATGTCGACCGTCGCCGGACATCCAACCGTTGCAGCCATTGGCAGCATTGGAATTCTCCTCTTGTTATGGATTTTAGACTGGACCAATAGCATCAAAGATCAACGCAGTGAACTCTTTGAGTACCTATCTATCCTTAGACATTTTCAAGCTATTCAAAGTGGACAAATCAACTCAATGGATCTCTGCTACTTTGTTCTATTCATTGCAACATTTCTTTTGCTTAGTATCCGCTATCTGGCTAATGAGCGTTTTCAGAAATGAAGTTCACCTGGCACTTTAATCAGCAACAACGTTTAAAAACCACTTTAAAGACTTTTATGTTATTAGGTATTTTGGGCGCTGTCGGCTGGTTGACTACCCAATACAGCCTGCAAACGGATATAACAGACAACGCCAGTAATACCTTGTCCCCTGTCTCAGTTCAGTTACTCATTGCGCTGCCAGATGACGTTAAGATTATGGCTTATATTAAAAAAGGCCAATCTCTCAGAGCGCAAATTACCCAACTGGTTGATCGTTATCATCGAATTAAATCAAATTTAACACTGACTTTTACAGACCCTGACTTAGAACCTGAAAAAGCCCGGGATTTAGATATCGGTCCAGAAGGACTTATCCTGATTGAATATCAAGGTAGAACTGAAAAACTACGTTTTATTGATGAATCTACCCTAAGCAATGCCTTACTACAACTAGCGAATGCAAACGAACACTGGGTGACTTTTCTGAGCGGCCATGGTGAGCGCTCACCTATAGGAAACTCGAATACCGATGTGAGCAAATTGGCTAAAGCATTAGCTCTGAGAAAAATTAATGTTCAAACAGTCAATCTAACGACCCAATCTGCCCTACCTGATAACACTGCATTGTTGATCATTTCAGCGCCTAAAGTACCTCTGCTTGCTAATGAAATAAGCGCAATTCAACAGTATATTGTACAAGGTGGCAATCTTTTGGTTTTAAATGATCCCGATAAAACAGAACTTGATGATTTGCTTCAAACCTTAGGCATTAAACAACGGCAGGGTTTCATTGTAGATGAGAACACCCCGATTAATGGCATTAAAGATCCGAGCTTTTTAGTAATCAATCAATATAAGCAACACCCTGTTACTCAAGGTCTTCAAACGATGACACTGTTCCCTATTGTCGCGGCATTAGAGAAAACAGGAAAGACTGATTTGACAACTGATGAACTACTCAATAGCTCACAAAAATCATCCTTAAAAGTGCGTAATACGTACTCTAAGTCCGATCAACAAGCGTTTGTTTTTGCATATGTGTTAACCCGAACCACGAAAGCAAAAAATCAACAACGTATTATTGTTTTTGCAGATGGCGATTTTTTATCTAATGCCTATATTAATACGCTGGGCAATCTCGACTTAAGCCTCAGGCTTATATCATGGTTAATTCATGAAGACCGTTTTATCAATATCCCGGCAAAAAACACCCATGACAAGTCGTTACAATTAACTGATACCGAGATTAACCTAATGAGTTTTGGTTTTTTAATTGTCATACCGCTAGTGTTAATCACTACCGGCTTTATTATTTGGCGTATTAGAAAACGACGTTAATATAGTATTAATTTATAATTTTGCTTCATATTAGGTAATAGACTCTCCGACTATTACAATAGTTGTCATTATTCAAAACAGCTTAACCAAAAGATGACCTTATTACGCACGTTACTATTTATACTGCTCCTCTCTGCATTAGCATCACTTGCAATTGTTACAGTTCCCAGTCTACAAGATAAAGCCGATATTACTCCACCGGCAACGGTTTTCGTTGGCTCAAAAGATAATACCAGCATCGTTAAACCTTGCTCTAATGATCATCCAGAATGGCGGCCTGCACAAATAATTGATGGTGTAAGCATAGAAGCAGCACCGGCCTGTGAGCCTGATAATCCCTATGATGTTGCCGCGTCAGTTAAAGGGACTAATAACATATCAATGGCGACGCTGATGCAAACTAATCTAGCGCAAGATGCCCTCACCATGACAGATGACCTGGATAATGATGGTGATCCTGATGTGATTCACATCAAACTTGAGGTAGTAGAGCTGAATGGCTCCACGCCTGATGGTGAATTTTTAATCAATACCTTTGATATTGCGCCTGGCATTCAACCCGGACTGTGGGTTTATGCGCCTAAATCCAGAGGTATGGCACTGAAGAATTTTAACTCGGTGGTTGCCAATCCACTATTAAGAGCCCCCTCCCCTGTTATCCGGGTCGAGCAGGGTGATAAGGTTTATATCACGCTTGAAAATACTCATTATTTACCCCACACCATTCATCTGCATGGTGTTGATCATGCATGGGTAACAGACAAAGGTGAAGAGAATGATGGTATGGAAGAACATGCCGTGTTTCCAGGTAAAAGCCATACTTATGAAATACAGCCCAGACACTCAGGGACTATGCTTTACCATTGTCATGTACAAACAGCCCAGCATTTTATGATGGGACTCAGTGGGATGTTTATTGTTGAAGAAAATCAACCCAATAACTGGTTGCAAACCTTTAACATAGGTGCCGGTCAAGTGCGTCATCCTTCTGAGTTGATTAAGAAGACCTATAGCCAGGAGTATGACCTGCATTATCAATCTATCGATAAAAAGCTGGCCAAGATCATTCAGGAAGCGAATGACCCCCGACTCATCGCCCAACGCATGAGTCGTGACTATAATATGACCGAATCTTTTGAGAATTACTTCTTATTGAATGGTCATTCTTTTCCCTACACGTTACGTGATGCCATGATTATCACTTCAGAAAATGAAGACATAAAACTGCATATCGCTAACTTACAACGCTCATCAATTGCGCTTCATATCCATGGTCATAAGGCGACTATAACAGCTTTGGATGGTGTGGATTTAACCCCCGCCCAGCAAATCACCCGTGATGTGTTTGACATTGCGCCTGCCCAACGGAATGACCTACATCTACAAACTAAAAATAATGGCCTAAACAGCTATGGCCCTGGCTTATGGATGTTTCATGATCATGTGCCGACTGGCACAACTACCGATGGTATGGAACCGGGAGGCAATATTGCTATTCTGGCTTATAAAGAATTCCTTGATGAACAGGGTATGCCAAAAATGCATGATCACTTATTCGATCAGGTCTTTAACAAAGATTATTATGCTAAAAAACAAGCTGTGTGGGCGGAAGGCACTTATGCTCCCTTACTCGGCGATGCGGGCTTATTGTCACCCAAATATTTACAAATCGTCTTGTTTGGATTGGCAGTTGGCTTAATCATCGGTTTACTGGTCTTTAGTGTCGTCATTTATAAACGGAAACAACGATAATGAGAGCATTACTACTCAGCCTAGTCCTGTTAGGCAATCTACAGTCAGCTTTAGCGATGGATCACGCTGGCATGATTATGGATGAAAAAGGCATGATCATGAATGCCAATACTGACAGGCTGCCACGTGACTGTCCAAAGATTTCAGAAAATGTAGATATTACTATCCATGCGGGCCAGAAACATGCGTTGAAGTTTGTCGGTAAAATGTTTGCCTTTGACCAGCAGGAATGGAGTGTTAAACCTTGTGCAAAAATCAACATTACCTTTATCAATGATGATCAAGTTCGTCATCAGCTCATGATTCATGGCTTACCTGGTTATATATATCCCGAAGGTATGTTCCATTTAGAACTTTATGGAGAGGGTCAACTACAGGCCTCTCTGATTATGCCCAGCCAAAAGAAAACCTATTTAGTGCATTGTGAGTTACCGCAGCATATGGAAAAAGGCATGAAGGCCCAGTTAAAAGTCGATGGTGGTGATGTGGATTTACCCAGTATACCGGGTCTTACTAAACCAGTTAAAGCAGATAGTTATCCCGTGGACTGGACTCAGCTAACCTGGTCAGTGTTGTTGCTGAGTGCCTTATTAGGTATTGCCATCCCCTTTTTTATTATTATTAATGCAACGGGTATCAATAACTTTTACCAAAAGATTATTGGCAAAATTCGTCGTCAACACTAAATCGTTATTCACTTACTTTAGCAAACTACTTATGAAAAAATTACTACTGTGCAGTACCTTGTCTCTCATATTGTTAGCGCCCTCAGTGTATGCCGAAGATATCGGTTGTGTGACAACCACTTGGAAACTGATCGGTGCAAACAATAAAATCTGTGTCCAGGCGTTTGATGATCCTAAAGTTCAGGGCGTATCCTGCCATATCAGTCAAGCCAAGTCTGGGGGCATTTCAGGTGCTTTGGGTGTCGCAGAAGACCCTTCTCAATTTTCTATTGCTTGTCGTCAGATTGGTCCGATTGTTATAAAGGGCGCCTTACCAGAACAGGAAACTGCATTTTCAGAAGACACCTCACTCTTTTTTAAAGAAACCAAGGTGACTCGTATGTTTGATGCTAAACGCAATACCTTAGTTTATGTCGCTATCAGTAGAAAACTGATCGAAGGCGCGCCTGCTAACAGTATATCCACTGTGCCTATCATGCCCTGGAAAGATTAATTTGATTTAGGTTCTGCTTTTTTAAATGTTATTTATGACAATGTCCGAGAATTAGTTACAATAATAAATTGAAACTTTCGGTTTATTGTCATAAAACCTTAATCTTGCCTAGTTATTATTAAAGTCTATCAACATATCACAAACACTACCTTAAACAAGGGTAGCCTATATGTCCCTATAGTTTAATATCCCCGCACTTTTAATACCAAAATTTGACCTTGCTCTTTAAGTCAACCGAAAAAAATTGTTTCGCTCCTAAAATTGTGAGCCGTAGTACAAATAACATCAATACCAAGGATAACCATGATTACTGAAGAAACGTTACAAGAACTCGTCGAAACTCACGGCACGCCGCTGTTTGTAATCGATCACGATGAACTTCGCAATAACTATTCGATATTTAAAAAGAATCTGCCAAGAGTTCAAGCTTATTACGCAGTTAAAGCAAATCCAGAGCCATTGATCGTGAAAACGCTATTCGAAGAAGGCGCCAGTTTTGATATCTCTTCAATTGCAGAATTTGAAACTGTTTATGAAAATATAAAAGACTTACCCGAACAAGAGCAGCATGATTGGCTATGGAAGAATGTGATTTATGCAAACCCTATCAAAGCTGATGACACGTTAAAGAAACTGAACAAATATAAACCATTGCTCACTTTCGACAATCGTGAAGAAATCCGTAAAATTAAAGAATGCGCGCCAGACTCGGGTGTTGCTCTTCGTTTAAGAGTTTCCAATGCGGGCGCAATGGTTGAATTATCTTCAAAATTCGGTGCATCCCATGATGAAGCACTTGAACTTATTTTTGAAGCCATTGATGCCGGTCTTATTGTCGAAGGATTAAGTTTTCACGTCGGCAGCCAAACCACTAACTTTGAAAACTACATGCAAGCTATCAATCTGGCTGCGTTGATATTTAAAGAAGTTAAAGAACGTGGCTACGATAAAATGGACTTACTGGATATCGGCGGAGGTTTTCCAGCGCCTTACGATGAATCGGTTAAGCCATTTAGTGAATTAGCAAAAAGAATCAATACAGAATTAGACCGCCTTTTCCCAGTGGGTTGTGGAGTAGACATTGTTGCTGAACCTGGAAGGTTTATAGTTGCAACCGCGGCAACAGCCGTATCAAAAATTATTGGCAAAGCAGTTCGTCATGGCAAGCTTTGTTATTACATTGATGATGGCGTGTATCACACTTTCTCAGGTGTTATTTTTGATCACTGCCAATATCATTTTGAACCCTTTAAAAAGGACGGTCCGACTGAAATATGTACGGTATTTGGTCCAACCTGTGATGGGCTTGATGTGATTTCAATGACAGAAGAACTCCCATCAATACTAGAGCGTGGCGATCTTTTATATAGTAAAAATATTGGCGCCTACAGTGGTGCAACTTCTACTTATTTTAACGGCTTTCCACCTGCCAAGGTAATCCACGTTAACCTTTAGTAATCAAACAAGAGTAGTTTTAGCACTGAATAAACGGACTAAAACTACTCAACACAATTATTGAACTTTTCTGCCATCTCCTCCACTGGCTATATTAAGTCCCTGTTTCAAAAAGAGTGCATAATTACTCTCAATTTGATTAGCCTCGCCTTGGGTTGCGGCAAGCATTACTGCTCCGATCACCGCTTTTGCATATAGATTTTCATCCGGAGGAACAATGGCTTCAGGTACTGGCGATATATCATTGCCGCTCCAAAAAGCCGCAGTAGCTGCCCAACTTGCTGGGTTTTTATATCCGGCTGCTTCAGCAGCCTGGTAACTTAATTTACTATTTTCATCAACGGGCTTATAAACCCAGGCTTCAGCCAGTTCAATCGCTTTTACTTGTATCGCAGGGGTTTTATCTGTTAAGCCTTTGCGTGCACACAAACAAGCCCACCACGTTGCTTCTCGTTTAGGTAAAGCATGTGCCAAAAAACGAACCGCATCAGGATAAAGTTTTTGCTCAATTAGTTGATCAATAAAGTCCGATGTCACCGGAAATTCATTGAGTAATGAAGTGGCCTGCTCTTCAAGCTCTAAGCCCTGACAGATAGCCAAAGCATTTGGATGTTTAATTTTAACTAAATTAATCTCTGCCATTATTAGGTTCCGTTAGTTAATAAGGGTGATGCCGCCTTTTAAGATCAAAATTCCATCACCTTTAACAGTCGTCATTGGACTTTTAGCCTCTAACATACCATCAGCTTGAATCGTAATCATGGGGGCTTTGATGGTAATGCTCCCTGGGTCCATTTTGATACTGCTGCCACCGACTTTAAGTTCAATAGACTGCATTGCAGTGACTTTCGCGTTTCCAGCATCAACTTTTACAATGTGATCTCCCACTGAAACATTAATGTTGTTATTGCCTAGCTTAACGTTTAAGGTAGCATTTCCTTGATCAACATTTTCTAAATGATTACCCTGTTTTACATTTAAAGTATGGTTTCCAACATCTATATTAGATTCTCGATTACCATTTTTAACATGCAGAGTATCATTACCCTGATTTAAAGTGATTGTTCTATCATTTTGAATTTCAATGGTCTGGTCACCTTTATCCTTTTTAACGACCCCAATTTGTCGGGTTTCGTTATTTTCAATGATGCAGTTAAAATCTTTTTCGGCATGCACATAAACCTCTTCAGAATCCTTTTTGTCTTCGAAACGAATTTCGTTAAAATTTTCACCAGTACCGGTTTTTGAACTGCGACTTTTTATACCACTTTGTGTTTGATTGGTCGGTAACTCATAAGGAGGCGGATTATCACCGTTGTAGACACACCCCGTAATCAGCGGCTTATCTGGATTACCTTCCAAAAAGCTAATGACCACTTCTTGTCCAATACGTGGTAAAGAAACCCATCCCCAACCCTTGCCAGCCACAGGAAAAGCAACACGCATCCAGCAAGAACTTGTTTCGTTCTTTTTACCGTCTCTTTCCCAATGAAACTGAACCTTAATACGCCCGTATTGATCAGTCCATATTTCTTCACCGTCTTTACCAACCACTGTAGCAGTTTGTGGACCCTGAACAAAAGGCACAGGAGTTAAGCGTTTTGGGCGAAACTGTTGGGTAGCACGTATGGCTTTAAATGCACATTCAAACTTGGTTCCTTCTGATGATTTACTGGTACGATATTCATTTGAAACAACATTTATCTCAGAAGAGACAACAATATGTTTAACATTTTCAGAGGAAATGTAATGACCATCCAGAATAAACAGCATCCCAGTAGTTAAACTACGTGCATTTCCCTCACCCTGTATTACTTCATAATCCGTTTTTAACTCATCCAATCGTATATTGGCATAGGCTTCGCCGTCGGACGATTCAATGTAACTCCCTGGGTAATCATAATGCTCCCCTTCTGCCTTACTATGTTGATTGGCAGAAGTGTATTTAGTAACAAGATTACTTTTAGGATTTATAAAATCATAATCATTTAAAACATAAGTACCGGACTTTACGCTATGTGAGGTTCGCCATCCAAAAATATGTTCTTTAGCTCTTTGTCCGGTATTTTCAGGTGGGTAATAAGGTATTGAAGCGTTGCTATTAGTGGTTTGATAGGCATTTATACTGTCAGCAATCACTAAAGAATGCTTTGAATTTTCATGGGTAAAATAGTAGAAAATACCCTCATGTTCCATTAATCGACTAACAAAATTAAAATCACTTTCACGGTATTGAACACAATACTCACGAGTCTTATAAGTACTCGATAGATCCATTTCAAAATCACTAAAGTTATTTAATGAAAATATTTTTTTAATAATATCAGGAACAGATAAATCCTGAAAAATACGGCAATTACTGGTGCGGGTTAAAAACCATAACCAGGGTCGCAAAACTGCACGATATAAATAAAACTCGTCTTCTGAGCCAACATGCCTAAGTTGGGTGACCAAACCATGAAAATACCGAGAGCCACCTGAGGGTAAAGCTAAGGTAACGGTCATTGCTTCCCCGAGTACACTTTCAATTGGAAAACCACCCGAAGCTATGGAACTTATATTTTGACTGTCTACTAACAAATCCAGTTCATACTCAAATAACCTGCTTAACTCCTCTGTTCCTCTCATACTAGCAAATAGCATGTAATCAGTACCTAAAGGAGTTGTTACCGATACAAAACGATTATCTTGTTCAGACATAAGTGCGTATTTCCTGTTACAAAAAATAGTAAGAACTAACTTAAAGTCATGCCATTCAGCTAAATTAATGCTTTGCGGTAACCAATAATCCTAATATCGGCTCGCGCCTCTTTGAGCAGAATAACTTGTTCTATGCCACAAAGCGTTAAAGCTGCTTCATTTATAACTGTTTCCAAATAGTCTTAGGAATGACTATAAAGACTATGTAGATTGAATTTAAATTTTTAGCATCATCCATTTTTTTTCAAAATTAAAAATCACGTGGACACGGGTAACAAAGCATTTTTACCGCCAGGAAAAAACCTTTCTGTTCACCAAAATACACTAAAGTATCAGAGGACACAATCAGATTAAATGAACTAGTATTCTGTTTCAGATAACTTACTAATTCAACCTCAAGCAACTCATTATAAACTAATCTCCCATCTGCTTTATTCTAGCGAGTCATTCTAACAGAACCAATTGTAATACCAATATGATCTCGATAGAAAAGCAACAATATACTGACATATTTCTTAGTGTCATATGCTCATAACATAGGCTTGCTACTCTACCGTGGTGATAAAACTAAATTTATTACTCAGTAGAAACGGAAATCTACAGATGTTGTTAAAAACAGGTTACTTGTTTACCACATTTAGGGTTCTATTTTTCAATAGAAATCCTCATTCGGAATTTCGGAGCATTCTCATTATGAATAAAGAAAGATTGTTAGGCCGTACAAGTTTATCTCATGCAATACATACTATTTTAGCGGGCGGATTGTTGTTAATCAGCTTACCTGGAAACGCATATGCTGAAAGTGAAGAATCTAACTTAAGCCACCTGGTTGTAACCAGCAGCTATTACGAAGTTGATCCTATTATCAGCC
Organism: uncultured Methylococcaceae bacterium; assembly: GCA_903859415.1. Classification (GTDB taxonomy): domain Bacteria; phylum Pseudomonadota; class Gammaproteobacteria; order Methylococcales; family Methylomonadaceae; genus Methylobacter_C. Next base: position 110,371 of record CAIOMN010000058.1, on the reverse strand, counting down.
CTGCACTCAATAGCACTATTGCAACCAACCCAGGATTATATACACAGCTTGCAGGTAAAACAGCTGGCAAAACTGTCAATGCGATTGCCGATGGCAAATTTCCAGAAGTATTTAATAACAACACGACTGATGGTAGCTTCGGTGTGACCACACCTATTTATGTTAGTCTTGTTAATAGCCACACTGGAAAAACTAAAAAAAGCTATAACATAACTGATATCGCTGCGAATCAGGGTGATGCGCTGGTCACTAGTTTCAGCTCTAAATCAGAATTGGCTATTAATCTGTCTACCGATGGTAAATCGCTAACTTTCATGGGCTACGATGCAACCCCTGCATTATTGGACATTTCTAATAGTAATACACCCGGTGTCTTTGATCCAACTAATCCAACTAATGGTAGTGCTACAGCGGCCAACGGCACAGGTTTTATTGCTAAACCAACTTACAGAAATGTGGCTCAGATTGATGCAGACGGAAGTCTTCATGTGACCCAAACAAACGCCTATAGTGGTAACAATGGACGTGCTGCAATTTTGGACAGCACCACTAAAACCTATTTTATGGTAGGTAACGCAGGAAACTCTGGAACAGGCCCCAAAAATACTACGCTAGATACGTTAAGTGCCGATACGGGTGTAGAAAGCATTTTAGCCGGTAGCTTAAACCCGACTACATCAGTAGTTGGCATCTATACCAACACAACAACTGGCAATGCTAAAGGTGACCAGCATGGTTTCTCGATTACTCAGTTGACTAATCCAGCAACAGGTTTACCTTACGCACCCGACAAAACTGGCAAAGATGACAACTTTCGTGGCACTACAGTTTTCAATAACACACTCTATGCCACTAAAGGCAGCGGTGGTAATGGTGTAAACACTGTTTATCAAGTAGGTAATGGCGGAGATCTGGACACGCTTAACGGCAACAGCCCTATCACTATTCTAAACGGCTTACCGACTATTTTAGCTACCAATCTGGTTTCTGGTACTGGATTAGAAGTTAATGCGGGCCATTACCCATTCGGCATCTGGTTCGCTGACGCGAATACATTATATGTAGCCGATGAAGGCAACGGTAATCTTGTCGATGTTAGCACACCTGCAAACAAATACGCCGGCCTGGAAAAATGGGTATTTGACGGCACCACCTGGAACCTGGCTTATACATTACAAAACGGCCTTGACTTAGGTGTTAATTACACTGTTTCAGGTACAGCTCGTGACGGATCTGTCGGCAGCTATACAACAGCGACTGGTGGTTTAAGAAACTTAACGGGTCGCATAACTGACGATGGCACTGTAGAAATATTTGCAACTACATCAACGGTCAGTACTTCGGGTGATCAAGGCGCTGATCCCAATAAGTTAGTAAAAATTACTGATAAGCTGCATGCAACAACGTTACCTGACGATGAGTCATTCCGTACTCTGAAAACTTCTGAATACGGTGAAGTGTTAAGAGGGGTTGCTTTAGTTAACGAGGAATTTAAATTAGCTAAAGAGCATGATAAAGACGGTGACAACGAATAAGCTGTCTAATTAACAAAATGAAATAATTCCTATCCTGGTGTTACTTAATTCAAGTACAAAACATCAGGATAGGTTGCTTCCGACAGCATTAAACATGCGTTACCTTGGAGCCATTAATTAAAGCTCAATACGGATTCCAAGCTCCACCACTTGATCAACCGGTATTTTAAAGAAATCAATGGCACTGCTGGAGTTATGATACAAAAATCTAAACAATGCTCTGCGCCATTTCGGCATTGGACTTTTATTACGAAAAGATATTTGTTCACTACCGATAAAAAATGAAACCTCTTTTGGATCAAAATTGAGACCTTGTTGTACACATAACTCTAGAGCACGGCGTACATCTGCATTTTGCTTGAAGCCATAATAAAGTTTCACGCGGTAAAAAGTCTGGTCTTGACCGAAGGTTCTTATTTTCACTAAATGTGCTTCGTCAACATAAGGTGCATTTGTAGTAACAATCGTTAGCACGATAACTTGCTCATGCAATACATGATTGTGTGCAAGATTGTGCAGCAATACTTGAGGTACACCGTGTAAACTTCTAGTCAAATAAATAGCAGTACCCGGTGCTCTCAGTAATTTATCTTTTACTTTTTCTTCAAAGTCCTCAAATAATACCCGTCTTTCATCCATATAGGCCGAAAGTAACTGACGACCTTTAATCCATGTTGTTAACATCAGAAACAAAACAGTTGCAACTACCAGCGGGAGCCAGCCACCCGTTGGGATCTTCACACTATTGGAAGACAGAAAAACAATGTCTATCGTCAAAAAAACCGACAAAAAGACCATACTTTTAAAATGACTCCATTGCCAGAGTGCTTGAATGATAATAAACGCTAGTAGCGTAGTCGCCATCATGGTACCTGTTACGGCAAGTCCATAAGCAGAAGCCAAGGCAGTCGATGACTTAAAACTCAGTACCAGTACAAAAACCGACACCATCAACAACCAATTGATAGCCGGTATATAAACTTGCCCCTGTTCTTTACCTGAGGTATGAAAAATATTCATCCGTGGGCAATAGCCTAAATGGATAGCTTGTTTCGTCATTGAAAAAGCACCTGAAATCACGGCTTGCGAGGCAATAACCGTTGCCATTGTCGATAAAATCAGCAAGGGATACAGTGCCCAGGTTGGAGCCAATAAATAGAAAGGGTTTTGTATTGCATCGGGATGATTGATCAATAAAGCTCCCTGCCCAAAATAATTAAGTAGCAACGCAGGAAACACAAAACCGAACCATGCGTAACGAATCGGCTTTAAGCCAAAGTGTCCCATATCCGCATACAGTGCTTCAGCACCGGTAATCACCAACACCACCGCGCCCATAATCAAGAAGCCATGCCATCCTAACTCAATCAGTACGTGTACCGCGTAATAGGGATTTATCGCCATCAATACCGTGGGTTCTTCGATTATATTAATAACGCCCAATACAGCCAGTAAACAAAACCAGATACACATGATAGGCGCAAATAGTTTGCCCATCTTGCCCGACCCTTTGACTTGTAAAATAAACAGTCCACCGAGTACTGTGATGGTAATCGGTAACACATACTCCTCTAATGAGGGCGCGATAATCTGTAAACCTTCGACGGCACTTAGCACCGAAATCGCTGGGGTGATAATACTGTCGCCGTAAAACAATACGGTGCCAAGTAAACCGACAGTGATAATAAAATGTATTTTTTTCGGATTATCTTTGGAACCTTGTAATGCCAGTGCCATGAGAGCCATGATACCGCCTTCTCCCTTGTTGTCGGCACGCATAATGAATATTGCATATTTGGTGGTAACCACTAGCGTTAATGTCCAAAAAACCAGAGACAGTGCGCCCAGTACATGCAGCCTATCAATCGTCAAACCGCTGAGAAAAACTTCCTTAAGCGCATACAATGGGCTCGTGCCAATATCACCAAACACAACGCCGATGGCCCCAAGTATTAGCCCTGTCAGGTGCTCTTTAGATTGATTCTGTACTGTCATGATATTTTCTAATTAATTGTTCAGTTGTAAGAGAAGAATTCTAAACAAAACGATATAAAAAAGTTGTAAAAATAAACAACTGATAACGGCTTGGATATCAACTATCTTCATTTGATTTTCCTAACCTTGAATAATATCGCCGGTAACTATAGTATAACGACTAAACAACATTAAAGAGCAATTAGCAATGACTACCATAACGCCTTATACCCTCATCGGCGGTGAATCGGCCATACTCACCTTGGTTGATCGATTTTACTTCTATATGGATAGCTTGCCAGAGACTCAAGGCATACGATCAATTCACCAACCTAATCTTGATTCAGCCAAGTCTAAGCTTTTCAAATACTTGTCAGGCTGGTTAGGTGGCCCCGATTTGTTCGTCGAAGAATTTGGTCATCCGATGTTGCGTGCGCGTCATTTACCGTTCACTATAGGCGAATCAGAAAGAGACCAGTGGATGTTGTGCATGAATAAAGCGCTGGACGAAATAACAATGGATCCACGTCTGAAAATCAATCTGCAAAATGCATTGCAACAACTAGCTACGCACATGATTAATCAGTAATCGGATCAAATAGCCTTAACAAACACTTTTTTTAATCCCAAGGTGGTCTCTCGCCACTATAAGCTACAAACCCGTTATCGGTCGGATAAGTCACTGCACCTTTCCCATTATCATTAGAGGAGGCTTTCGTCTTAATCTGTGAAATATTGGTGTTATTAGATACGACTGGCTGCCAAGCAGAAAACAAATTGATATCAACACTACCTGACACATACCATTTCTTAATAGCTGGATCCCATCTTGCACCCAGTGCTTTTGCCGCATCTTTTTGGGCATAAGGAACAGTGAGATAAGTTTTCGAATCACTCATAGATCAATCGTAGTTCAGTGGTTTCAATAAAATATATTGTAAGCGATTACCGTATTTCACTCAGCGGAAATTTCGTAGACTACGATAAATCGAAAAAATGAATATCAATAGCAAACAATTTAATCGCAGAACGAGTACAATTTTCAAATCACCGCTATAACTCTATTTCATTATTGTCATAAAATGGTAACAACTCCTTTGTTAGAATACCTGATTTATCTTTCCTTTATTTATTATGTCTAGTTTTACAGTTCTCATTGTTGAAGATGAAGATGCTATCAGAGAAATGTTAGTGATGGTTCTTGATCAGAGTAGTTTTGTCTCCATAGAAGCAGCTGATGCTGAAGAGGCACAAAAACTTCTTGATGATAAAATACCAGACCTTATATTACTGGATTGGATGTTGCCAGGGATTAGTGGCGTTGAGTGGGCTAGACGTTTAAAAAAAGAACCCGTTTACAAAGATATTCCTATCATCTTATTGACAGCCAGAGGTGAAGAAGAAGATAAGATCAGAGGCCTTGAAATTGGTGCTGATGATTACATGACCAAGCCATTTTCACCAAAAGAATTAATCGCTCGTATCCGTGCTGTTTTACGTAGGAGTGGAAAAATACAAGGGCAGGCGCAAATCACGCTGGGAGATTTAATTCTAGATACGGAACAACATCGTCTCAGTATTAGCGATAAACAATTAGAAGTCAGCCCAACAGAATTTCGACTCATGCAATTCTTTATGACGCATCCTGATAAGGTCTATACCCGCACTCAATTACTCGATCAGGTATGGGGCCGTAGCGTCTATATTGAAGAACGCACTATTGATGTTCATATTCGTCGCCTGAGAAAAATCCTTGAAGAACACGGTCGTGAAGATTTGGTACAAACCGTTCGTGGCTTCGGGTATCGGTTTTCATTGCAGGGTTAAGTATAAAATATGGGCTCTTGGCAAAAAGAAATTACAACGACGCTGCTACTCTTTTTAGCAACGGCCATTATCGGTGGGTTTACAGGACACTTTCTGATTTTGCTCTTATTGCTTATGCTTACGATCATTATTAATCAGGTCAAGCAGATTAACCGCTTTGAAAGATGGATAAGAACCGGTGGACGTGGTAAATATCCTAAAGTCAAAGGCATCTGGGAAGAAATTTATTATCATGTCTACCGTATTAGAAAAAATCAAAAGATCCGTAAGAAGAAATTAAGCCGGATGATCAACCAGTTCCGTCGATCAACAGAAGCATTACCTGATGCTGCTGTCGTTTTGGGTGTTAATGATGAAATTGATTGGGCCAATAAAGCGGCTCGACAAGTATTTGGTTTAAAAATGTCTGACAAAGGTCAACGCATTCCAAATTTGATTCGTTTTCCTGAGTTTATTCGTTATTTAAAAGCTGAAAACTACAAAGAATCTGTAGTAGTACCCTCACCGATCGATAACAGAATTATCCTGGAAATTCGTATCGTTCCTTATGGTGCTGGCTTAAGATTGCTTTTAGCACAAGACATTACGCAGCTCAAAAAAATGGAACGTATGCGTAAGGATTTTGTGGCGAATGTCTCTCATGAACTTAGAACACCACTCACCGTATTAAAAGGTTACTTAGAAACCTTACAAGACATGGATGATGGACAATCCCCCTTATTAACCAGTTCATTCCAACAAATGCAAGGGCAAACGGAACGTATGCAGCATCTGGTTGATGATTTATTACTGTTAACTCGTCTTGAGACCCAGCAAAAAAAGACGGAATGTGTCGATGTCCCCTCTTTATTACACCAAGTCTGCACAGAGGGCGACACACTTGGCAATGCTGCTGGACGTATCCAATTGACTGTAGAAACAAACGCCAATATTGTTGGTGAAGAACAGGAATTACGTAGCGCGTTTTCTAATTTAGTCACTAATGCACTTAAATATTCACCCGATAATTTACCTATACTTGTTCGTTGGTACCGAACTAAAGAATCAGTAATCCTGGATATCACTGATCAGGGTGAAGGTATTTCAAAAGCAGATATTCCGCGTGTTACTGAGCGCTTTTATCGGGTTGAAACCAAACGCTCCAAAAAAGTTAATGGAACAGGTTTAGGACTAGCCATTGTCAAACACGTTCTGATGCGTCATGATGCAGACTTAAGCATCACAAGTGAACTTGGTAAAGGTAGCTGTTTTAGCTGTCTTTTTCCTGTTAACCGAATATGTAATTAATGACGATATAACTCGACTAAACCCAACAAACTGACAATAATCAATCCGCCACCAATCCAGCGTTTAAATAGTAAATCATTGCGCATTATTACGTTATGAGCCTTTAACCCCAGCACATGTCCAATTGCCGCAATGGGTAACAGGGTCAGCGCGGTAAGAAAATGCAAGTTCACCGATAAAACCACAAACGTCGTCATTTTTATACTAACAAGAATAAACCACAGCACAAAAAGCGTATCCCGTAATTGATGTTTACTCACATTGCGCATATATACTGCAACCATTAACGGCGCGCCAGTCAAAGATATACCCGCTACATATCCCCCTAAAACAAGCAACATTCTATCTGCCCATACATTATGGCTTTCAATACCTCGATTGAATAACCATATAAAGCCATAAAATAAGGTGATGGCATAAATAAAACTATTTAGCCATAACACAGGTAAATTCACCAATCCAAACACACCGATAATAGCGGGAGGAATGATATAAAAAGAAGAGCTTCTTAAATAGCGCCAATCAACATTATGCAAACGATTTAGCAACGTTAAGCCGGAGAAAAACAATAAATGTACACTGATGATAGGTAACCATGTTAAAGGGTTATTCTGCACAAACAGCATGAGCGGTAAGCCTAGGGCTGCCCCACCAAACCCTAACCCTGTCCTTACAAAGCCGGCCCAAACAAACACAAAGGTAACCACTATCATTTGGTAAAGTGATAAATCAAGTAATATCATTTATTTTTAGTTGTCATTATTTAGACAGTCATAAATAGAATAGCTTAAAGATAGACCTTCTTGGATTCTAACCATAACAGTTCTTGAAAGTTGTGCCATAAGTTGCAATTTCATTACAATCTACTCAGCATCTTGCGGAAAATTCTGCGATAATAAAGCCTCGTTATCCCATTAAAATCTTCGATTTATTATACCAGCCAAATAATCTTTTACTCGACGACTAGCCTATGAAAGCCAAAAATACATTTAACCCCTGTGATTTAGTAATTTATGGTGCACTGGGTGATCTATCGAAACGCAAACTGATCATTTCTTTGTATCGTCTTGAAAATGCAAATTTCCTTGAGCCAGACACTCGCATTATCGGCGTTGATTTACATGACATTAACAGTGCAGAATTTATTGATATCGCTCATAAGAGCTTGCAAGCGTTTTTGCACGATACGATAGATAATACGGTATGGGAACGCTTTTCAGCGAGACTTGCCTATCTTAAAATTGATCTAACTCAACCAGAGCAATACAAACAACTTAACACCGTTATTGACCAAAAATCCAGAATTATGGTCAATTACTTTGCCGTTTCACCTTTTTTGTTTAAAAGCATTTGTCAAGGCTTGCAACTATCAGGCGTACTCACTGATACATCACGCATGGTCATGGAAAAGCCCATCGGTCACGATCTTAAATCATCCATAGAAATTAATGATGTCGTCGCCAGTGTTTTCAACGAAAGTCAGGTTTATCGGATAGACCATTATTTGGGCAAGGAAACTGTTTTAAATTTATTGGCTTTACGTTTTGCCAATTCCATTTTTACCACTAATTGGAATCACAACACCATCGATCATATTCAAATTACCGTCGGTGAAGAAGTCGGTATTGAAGGCCGTTGGGACTACTTTGATAAAACTGGCCAGTTACGTGACATGGTGCAAAACCATTTGTTACAAATTCTGACATTTATTGCGATGGAACCCCCTGTCAACCTGGAAGCTGAAAGCATTCATAACGAAAAGATCAAAGTTCTTAAAGCCTTACGTCCTATAACTGCTCAGAATGTTGAAGAAAAAACCGTTCGCGGTCTGTATACCAGTGGCTATATTAAAGGCAAATTAGTACCCGGCTATCTTGAAGAAGAAGGTGCAAATACTGAAAGCACAACCGAAAGCTTTGTCGCTTTAAGAGTTGATATTGATAACTGGCGTTGGGCAGGCGTACCTTTTTACTTACGTACAGGTAAACGTTTAACTGGAAAACGCACAGAAATCGTCGTTTACTTTAAACAATTGCCGCACAATATCTTTAAAGATAGTTTCAGAGAATTACCGCCTAATAAGCTGATCATTCATTTACAACCGAATGAAGGTGTAGAAATTGAAATGCTTAACAAAATCCCCGGTATCGATGAGCACATTAAACTTAAAAAGACCAAACTGGACTTAAGCTTTTCTGATACCTTTAAAGAAAGCCGTATTTTTGGCGGTTATGAAAAGTTAGTCCTGGAAGCCATGCGTGGCAATCCGACGCTGTTCTTAAGTCGTGAAGAGATTGAGCAGGCGTGGACCTGGGTTGACTCTATTCAAAACGCTTGGCAGCATTACAAAGATGCACCTAAACCCTACGCTGCTGGCACTTGGGGCCCCGTTGCCTCGGTGGCTTTAATTGCCAGAGACGGCCGAGCTTGGGAAGAATAATTAATCCTCCGCGTATAACCTTAAACCAAGGAAATAATCATGCATCCAGTAATTGATCAAGTCACTCAAGAAATCACTGAGCGTAGCCATAAAACTCGTTCAGCTTATTTAAATTATATTGATGCTATCGCTAAAAAAGGCCCCATTCGCTCAGGCATGGGCTGTGGAAACCTAGCACATGGCTTTGCTGCTTGTAGTGCCAGCGAGAAAGCGGATTTAACCGGCGATCAAAAAGCCAATATAGCGATCATTACCTCTTACAATGACATGCTGTCCGCGCATGAACCGTATAAATATGCACCTGACTTAATTAAGTCAGCCATCAGAGAAGCCGGTGGAGTCGCTCAGGTTGCGGGTGGCGTACCTGCAATGTGTGACGGTATTACTCAAGGTCAACCAGGCATGGAATTGTCCCTGTTTAGCCGTGACTTAATTGCGATGACCACTGCTGTAGGCATGAGCCACAATATGTTTGATGGTGCGCTCTATCTCGGAGTTTGTGACAAGATCGTACCCGGCTTGTTGATTGGCGCTCTTAGCTTTGGCCATTTACCTGCCCTATTTGTTCCCGCTGGACCTATGCCTAGTGGCTTGACCAATAAAGAAAAATCTCGCGCCCGCCAAGCCTATGCCACTGGGAAAATCGGTCGTAAAGAATTACTTGAAGCAGAATCAGCCTCGTATCATAGTCCAGGCACTTGTACGTTTTATGGTACCGCGAACAGCAATCAAATGATGATGGAAATTATGGGCTTGCATTTGCCCGGTAGTTCATTCATTAACCCCTATACGCCGTTACGTGATGAGTTAACCAAAGCAGCAGCCACACAAGTCTTAAAATTTACTGCCTTGGGCGATGATTACCGTCCCATTGCTCACATGGTATCTGAAAAAGCGATTGTTAATGCTGTCATTGGGTTATTGGCAACCGGTGGATCAACCAACCATACTATGCACTTAATTGCGATTGCACGGGCGTCTGGCATTGTACTTAATTGGGATGATTTTGACCGATTATCTAAAGCAGTTCCGTTAATTACAAAAATATATCCCAATGGCCCTGCTGATGTTAATCATTTCCAAGCCGCAGGTGGCATGGGTGTTTTAATTGCTGAATTATTAAGAAATGGTCTATTACATGAAGACATCTTAACTGTTGCGGATGAAAGAGGAATGAAGAATTACTGCCAGGAGCCCAAGTTAATTGATGGAAAACTAACCTGGGTGCCTGTACCTGAAACGTCTTTAGACACAGAGGTGTTAGGCACTGTTGAAAAGCCCTTTGCAACAGGGGGAGGCTTGCATGTTATGCATGGTAATTTAGGCCGTGGTATTTCTAAATTATCTGCCGTTTCCGCTGAGCATCAAATCGTTGAAGCACCAGCGGTCGTTTTTGATGACCAGGAAGATATGTTAGCCGCCTTTAAACGGGGTGAATTAGAAAAAGACTTCGTTGCTGTGATTCGTTTTCAAGGTCCTCGCTCTAATGGCATGCCTGAACTTCATAAACTCACTCCACCTTTGGGTGTACTGCAAGATAAAGGCTTTAAAGTGGCTTTGGTAACCGATGGCCGTATGTCAGGAGCCTCTGGTAAGGTACCGTCAGTCATACATTTATGCCCCGAATGTGAGTCAGGTGGACCTTTAGCAAAAGTTCATAATGGCGACATTATCTCACTAAATCTTCAAACCGGTGATATTAATGTCTTGGTTGATGAAGCTGAATTTAATGCTCGTATTCCAGTTCCTAATTCTGCTAAAAACCATCATTACGGCATGGGCCGCGAAATGTTTGGTGGTTTTAGACTGGGAGCCTCGTCTGCTGAAACAGGGGCATCTAACCTATTTTTAGTTGATTAAATAGAATCAGGCATGTAGGAGATGGCTTAGCCGCTCCTACAATTATAATCAAATTACTTTTTAAACTAGCGAGTAAAACCATGAGTTCAAATAACTGGAAAATTCAACCCACTGACGTTTTAAACGCTGGTCCTGTTATGCCTGTTATGGTCATTCAGAATCTTGAAGATGCGGTTCCTTTAGCAAAAGCCTTGGTTGCAGGCGGCATTAGAGTCTTGGAAATCACCTTGCGGACCCCTATAGCACTGGATGCGATTCGTTTAATTAGTCAAGAAGTTAAAGATGCTATCGTGGGTGCCGGCACCATTACAACTCCAGAACAATTAAAAGCCGCTGAAGAAGCCGGAGCTGTTTTTGCAATTAGCCCAGGCTTAACACCCAGTTTATTGGCTGCAGCAAAAACGGGCACCATTGCCTTGATTCCAGGTATCGCAAGTTTGTCAGAACTCATGCTAGGCATGGAATATGGCCTTGACCACTTTAAGTTTTTTCCTGCTGAAGCGGCTGGTGGTATTCCAATGTTAAAATCAATAGCGGGACCTATTCCATCAGCTACTTTTTGCCCTACCGGTGGAATTTCGCCCGATAACTACAATGCTTATTTAAAATTAAGTAATGTAGCTTGTGTAGGTGGTTCATGGCTGGTTCCCGCTGATGCTGTCAAAGCCAAAGATTGGGATCAAGTCACTGAATTGGCAAGACAAGCCATTGCAAACGTAACAAATGGCTAATGTAATAAATATCCTAGGATAAAATCGCTTAGAAAAACTGTTATAGTGTTATTAGCTTTAGTTATGATAATCGTGGCTAAAGCCGATATTCAGTAAATATCCTACTCAATTTGTAGATTGACTCCTCCTAAACTTAAGAGATGACCATGACCAATCAACGCAGCCTGACCTTAAATGAGAACACTCAGCTTGTATGCGAGTTACCTATTTTATCTGGAACAACCGGCCCTGACGTCATTGATGTCGAAACATTGTATAAGCAAACAGGTATGTTTACCTACGACCCGGGTTTTACATCCACAGCCAGTTGCAGCTCAAGTATTACCTTTATAGACGGCGAAGCTGGAATATTGCTTTATCGGGGCTACCCAATTGAACAGCTGGCAGAAAAATGTAACTTCCTTGAAGTTTGTTATTTATTGCTTAACGGTGAGCTACCGACACCAGCTGAATTACAACAGTTTCAGGGAACAATTACCATGCACACCATGGTACATGATCAACTAACTAATTTCTTTAAAGGCTTCCGTCGAGACGCTCATCCTATGGCCATTATGGTGGGTGTTGTTGGTGCCTTATCTGCTTTTTATCATGATGCTCTCGATATAAGATCCAAAAAAGACCGTGATATCAGTGCCATTCGCTTACTTGCAAAAGTGCCCACCATTGCAGCGATGTGCCATAAATACAGTACCGGCTTACCATTCATGTATCCACAAAACAAACTTAATTATGTGGAAAATTTTATGCGGATGCTGCTGGCGACACCTTGTGATGATTTTGTTCCCAACCCTATTTTAGTCCGAGCCTTAGACCGCATTTTAATTCTACATGCCGACCATGAACAAAATGCTTCAACCTCTACTGTTCGTTTAGCAGGTTCTAGTGGCGCTAATCCTTATGCTTGTATTACTTCAGGTATAGCTTGTCTTTGGGGTGCAGCTCATGGCGGTGCTAACGAAGCCGTTCTGAATATGTTAATGGAAATAGGTGATGTTTCCCGTATACCAACCTATATAGCTAAAGCCAAGGATAAAAATGATTCCTTTAGGCTGATGGGGTTTGGGCACCGCGTTTATAAAAACCATGATCCGAGAGCTAAGCTAATGCGTGCAACCTGCCATGAAGTTCTAACAGAATTAGGTTTGCACGATGATCCAATATTTAAATTAGCGCTTGAACTAGAACGAATTGCGCTTGAAGATGATTACTTCATCGAGAAAAAACTTTATCCAAATGTAGATTTCTATTCTGGTATTGTTTTTCATGCACTTGGCATACCTACCAATATGTTTACCGCGTTATTTGCAATGGGCAGAACGGTTGGCTGGATTGCACATTGGGATGAAATGATAGCAGACCCTCATCAAAAAATTGGCCGTCCCAGACAGCTTTATACGGGCCATACCAAACGTGATGTCCCTGAAGATCACGGCAAAACAATTTAATAGTCTGTTTTCAGGTGACCCAAGTCATTCCTAAAATGAGAAAACACGCTCAAACTATACTATCTAACTTCTTTCAGGTGTACGAGTCTAATCCTGTGCACCTGTCCGCTTGGCTATCAATTAAGTAGCTTTGTACAATCTCTAAATCTAACTTGAGCTTTTTATCAATTCAATATAATATTGATTCAATACTACTTGGAGTTACTAATAATGAAAACAATAAAAAAACTTCTCTTACCCTCAGTCATAACAAGCTTAGCCTCCCTATTACTTCCGCTCAATGCACCCGCAGCAGACAACAACAAAATACATCAATTGTATGAAGAAAACTGTGCCAGTTGTCATGGTTCCGATCTGGGTGGCTTTATAGCACCTGGTTTAAATGCCGACACATTAAAAGGCCGAAGCACGACTTCTTTACGCACATTGATCATGGCTGGCAGCTTTGACACATTGATGCCTCCGTTTTATGGTCGCTTAGCAGATGATGATATTCGTGGCTTAATCAGCTATCTAAAAGCCACACCCAAGCAACCTAACCCCGCTTGGAGCATTGATGACATTAAAGCGTCCATCAAGGTTTACGTTAAAGACGAAAGCACCCTACCCGCAAAACCCACTTATCAAATTGACGACATCAATAATATTATCGGTGTCGCTGCCCGGGGTAAATACGGTCGTGGTGAAGGCTCTAAAGCGGTGTTTATTAATAGCGTCACCCATAAAGTCATTGGTGAAATTCCTACCGGTACCGCTGCGCATATCATTGATTATGACCCTGCTAATCCACGTTGGGCTTATGTGAAGAATGACTCAGCAGAACTCTTCAAAATTGACCTGTATTCAATGCAAATTGTGCGCAGTGTTAAGACAGGCTTTAATGGCCCCAGTTTAGGTGTCTCTCGTGATGGTAAATACATCATGGCGGGTTCTTATGTACCCCATAATGCCGTCATCTTAGATGCCAACACCTTAGAACCGTTAAAAACGTTTGAACTAGAAGGCATTGATCCTGACGGCAAACAAGTCTCGTCTGACTCTGGGATGATCATTGGCACCCCGTTTGCAGACATCTTTGCCATTGCTTTAGAAAATGCCGGTCAAGTCTGGGTCGTCGATTTAAAAGAAGGCTTTCCAGTCACTCGCATTGAAAATGTCGGTCGCCATTTGCATGATGCTTTCTTATCACATGGCGGCAGTAAATTAATGGTCGCCTCTTATGATGATAGCATCGTAACGGCCATTGATTTAAAAGACCGTAAAATCATTAAAAAACTAGAAGCCGGTTGTGTGCCCCACGTAGGTGGTGGTTCTGTGGTTGAAGTCGAGGGTCGTACCTTGGGCTTTGGCACTAACTTTGGTGATTGTGACAAAATGGTGGTCAGTGTTTGGGATTTAGATAAAATGGAAGTGGTTAAACAAGTGCCCGTTTCCGGTGGCACTGAATCACCCGCTGCCCACGCTAATGCGCCCTATGTCGCGGTTGATATTATCTCAAAAGATAGACGCGCCCGCACTGTCCAGTTAATCGATAAGAAAAGCCTGGAAGTTGTTAAAACGTTAGATGTCGGTGGTCATGCGTACTTCCCTGAATACAGTGCAGATGGTAAGTTTCTATACATCAGCGCAGGCTACAATGGTGATGAAGTGGTGGTGTATGATTCTCACTCGTTAGAAAAAGTCGCTTCAATCGGTATGGAAAGCCCAGCGGGTATCTTCTCGCATGGTCGAGTGCGTTATATGACTCGTGGCTTATCACCCGATGAATTAGCCCAACGTAATGGCGATAAAGGGGTGAAATAATGAAACGCTTAGTCCTTCTGAGTGCTTTAACATTAGGCTTACTGAGTTTTAATCCTGTTAATGCCGCTGTGATTTATGCAGGCCAAGAAAAAGCCATGGCGGTGTGTTCACATTGTCACGGCATAATTAAACCATCTGCGGATGCGCCTTTTCCGTCTTTAGCAGGCCGTGATGTCAACTACCTTAAATCCGCCTTAGGTCAGTATCGGGATAAAACCCGTAAAAATGACGTGATGAATGCACTGGCAGGCTCGTTAACCGACAATGATATTAGTAATATTGCTGCCTATTATGCGAACCTAAAAATAAAATAACGGCTTACACTAAACCTTATCACTATGAAAAAAATTCTGCTACTCCTGTGCGTCAGTCTTAATTGCTTAGCCGCCGAACCTACCTCGGTTCGGCAGGATGAACTGCGGCATTTACTTAAAAATGACTGCGGCGCCTGTCATGGTTTAACTTTAAAAGGCGGTATGGGCCCGGCTTTATTGCCCGACAACCTACAAGGCAAACCCGACGAGTTTTTAATTAATACCATTTTACAAGGCCGAAAAGGCACCGCCATGCCGCCTTGGAAAGCTTTTATGAATGCGGATGATGCACTCTGGTTAGTCCGGCAATTACGCAAAGTCCCCCAATAAACTCTTTACGCTAAACGAATCATGAGTATAAAAAAACCACTGCCTCTATTGATAGGGCTGTTAATGGCCTTTAATGTGCAGGCTGAACTGCGTGCTACCGGTGATTTAGGCCTTATCATTGAGCGAGAAGCCGGCTCTGCCCTGATCATTGATACCACTGAACATAAACAACTGGCCAGAATTGATAAACTCGGTGATTTGTCCCATGCTTCCGTCGTGTTCTCACGTGATCAACGTTTTGCCTATATCTTTGGCCGCGATGGAGGCTTAAGTAAAATCGATTTATTGCAAGACAAACTCGATAAACGCATCGTGCAAGCGGGTAATAGTATCGGTGGCGCTATCTCGCAAGATGGTACTTTAATTGCTGTATCCAACTACACTCCTGGTGGTGTAAAAATATTCTCTGCAGACACTTTAGAACTGGTTGCGGATATTCCGGCTGAATATGCTGATGGTAAGCTATCAAAAGTAGTCGGTTTAGTCGATGCACCGGATCAACGCTTTGTGTTTAGTTTATTTGATGCCGGTGAAATTTGGACGGTCGATATGTCGACCCCTAAAAAGCCCAAGATTGAAAAGTTTAAGAATGTTGGCAAGTTCCCTTATGATGGCTTAATTACTTCAGATGGCCGGTTTTACATTGCCGGTCTATTTGGTGAAAGTGGCCTGAGCTTATTAGACTTATGGGAACCTGAAAAAGGCATTAAACGTATTCTTCCTGATTACGTTAAACCCGATGAGCAATTACCCGTTTACAAAATGCCTCACCTTGAAGGTTGGGCGGTGGCAGATGATTACATCTTTGTGCCTGCGATTGGTAAAAATGAAGTCTTAGTCATTGATAAACAAAGCTGGAAACTGGTTAAAGCCATTCCTGTAGCGGGACAACCAGTATTTGTGATGGCCAGACCGGATGGTCGTCAAGTCTGGGTTAACTTCGCCACTCCAGAGAATAACAAACTGCAAGTGATTGATGTTAAGACTCTAAACTTGCAATCGACCTTAACCCCCGGCCATGCCGTCTTACACATGGAATTTACCCCACGCGGTGAAAATGTTTGGGTCGCGGTAAGAGATGATGATCAAGTCTTGGTATACGACACCCATACCTTAAAAGAAATTGCGCACTTGCCTGCACAAAAACCGAATGGCGTGTTCTTTACTTCGCGAGCGAATAAAATAGGTTTCTAAGGGATGTTAAACCCGTTACCTTCGCACCCGTTGACTTATGAACAACCCTTAAGCAACGCGCTACAGATAACCCCGTTACACACCCGTCTGCTGAATGACTTTCAACGAGATTTCCCGTTATCACCCCGCCCCTATTTAGAGATTGCTGAACATTTAGGAGTCAGTGAAGAGGCGGTGTTATCGGCACTCAGTGACTTAAGTGAGCATGATTATATCAGCCGGGTCGGGCCGATTATCCCCCCCAATCAATTGGGTGTGAGTACTTTAGTGGCGATGGCGATTCCGCCTGAACAGTTGCAACGTGTCGCTGATCAAATTAGTGCCCGTCCCGAAGTGAATCATAATTATGAGCGCGAGCATCGCTTTAATCTGTGGTTTGTGCTGATTGCGTCCGATGCCGTGCATTTACAACAGGTACTGGATAGTATTGATGAAGAAACCGGTTATCAAACCTTATCATTGCCTTTGGTCGATGAGTTTTTTATAGACTTAGGGTTTAATTTGGATCTACCGCATGTTTGATGCCCGTGATTATGAATTACTGGCGCATGTGCAATTAGGTTTACCCCTCTGCCCTAGACCTTATGAAGCCGTAGGTACTGAACTCAATATGTCCGAACAGGAAGTGCTTGAACGCCTTAACCGTTTAAAGCAACAAGGCCTGATTAAACGCTTAGGGGTGATTGTTAAACATCATCGTTTAGGGTATCGCGCCAATGCCATGATTGTCTGGAATGTGCCGGAGCAGTTAATTAAAGCCTTGGGGCAACGCATTAGCCAATTTAGTTTTGTGACGCTCTGTTATCAACGCCCTAAACAACCGGAATGGCCTTATAACCTGTATTGCATGATTCACGGTAAAGATCGGCAGACGGTGTTAGCCCAGTTAGAACAACTGAATGCGGATTGCGGGATTGAGCATTTAGAGTCTACGGTGTTATTTAGTCTGCGCTGTTTTAAGCAACGTGGCGCACTGTATCAACCGATTGATAAGCCGATTTTAGCTCATGGATGCTATTGATCGTTTAATTATTAATCAATTACAAAGTGATTTCCCTATTTGCGAAGCGCCTTATCAAGTGGTTGCGGAACGCTTAGGCTTAACTGAAGCGAACTTAATTGAGCGCCTGCAAGCGTTATTAGCGAATGGCACCCTGACGCGCTTTGGGCCTTTGTATCATGCTGAACGCATGGGCGGTGCGTTGACTTTAGCCGCCGTTAAAGTGCCCCCCGAACGCTTTGCTGAAGTGACCGCAATAATTAATGCCTTTCCTGAAGTCGCCCATAACTATGCCCGCAGCCATGAATTAAATATGTGGTTTGTGCTGGCGACTGAATCCCTAGCACAACAACAGAATACGATTACCGTAATTGAACAGCAAACCGGTTTAAGGGTTTATAACATGCCCAAGCTGAATGAATATTTTGTCGGCTTAAAATTGGAGGCTTAATGTTTAGCCTGGATGAAACTGATTTAGCGATTATGCGTGCTACGCAATCGGGCTTGCCTTTAACACCGCGCCCTTATCAGACTATTGCAGAACAATTGGGACTCAGTGCGGAAGACGTAATGAGCCGTATGATCAATATGCAAGAACAAGGCGTTATTCGCCGCATCGGTGTCGTACCCAATCATTATAAACTCGGTTATCGTTTTAATGGGATGACTGTGTGGAATATCCCTGATGAGGTGATTGATGAACTGGGTGAGAAGGTTGGACAACTGGATTTTGTTAGCCATTGTTATCACCGCCCCCGACATTTACCCGAATGGCCTTATAATCTATTTGCCATGGTACATGGCAAAAGCCAAGCAGCCGTTGATCAACAAATTAAGGTGATGAGTGAGTTGTTAGGGGCATATAATCAAGGACATGAGGTGCTGTATAGCACTGAGATTCTTAAGAAGACTGGGTTTAGGAGTGGTGGTTAAGTTGAGTTGAGTTGAGTTGAGTAGATTAAATTAGCTCAAGCAATAACTGACTGATAATAAAAGATTTAATAACGCCTATAAAACAATGTATTATGGAGTTCTTATAAAGTCATACCAGACAAAAACAATTTCTGAATTAGGTTTGAATAATAGTAGCACCAAGTATTTGCAAGTAGATGATTTAATTATTTCAGCTCGTGGAACCGTGGGCGTAGTTGCACAATTAGCTATTCCAATGACTTTCAATCAGTCATGTTATGGATTACGCGGATTGGCAGAAGTAGACAATGGCTACTTGTACTATGTTTTAAAACGTGAAGTCGCTCAATTTAAAGATAATGCCTATGGCAGTACATTTGGTTCAATTACTACAAAAACTTTCGATAGTATTAAAATTGCTGTTCCACCTATTGATATTCAATTGTCGATAGTCTCAGAAATAGAACAAATAGAAACCATCATAGCCAACGCCCAACATATCATTGACGCAGCAGCCAGTAAAAAACAAGCCATCCTGAAACAGTATTTATAGGAAAAACCATGCAAGCCATCGAATTAGCCGCAGAAATTGACCACAACCAGCAAATTCATTTGCAATTGCCTAAATCTATTCATGCCCATAAAGCCAAAGTAATTGTGATGTATGAAGAAGAGATTGTACAGCCGTTAAAGCCGCTGACACTGGGCTTGTTCAAAGGAAAAATACAGTTAAGCGATGATTTTAATGAACCCTTGCCCGACAGTTTTTGGTCATCAGGGCAGTTATGAAATATTTATTCGATACCCATGCTTTTCTTTGGCTTAACGATGAGTCTGAACGACTCACCCAGACAGTCAAAGAACTGTGCAGTTCTGGCGAGCATGAGTTTTATTTGAGTATGGCTTCTGCTTGGGAAATGCAAATAAAACATCAATTAGGCAAGTTATCATTAGCCATGCCCATTGCTGAATTAGTCATTAAAAATACACAGGAAAATAACATCCAGTTATTGCCGATAGATTTATCGCATATTAATTATTTAGAGCAATTACCCTCACATCATAAAGACCCGTTTGACCGCATTATAATTGCCCAGGCTATTATTGAGGGTATGAGCATCATCAGTATTGATCATGCTTTTGTGGATTACCCCGTGAACATTGTGTGGTGAATACCAACCATCTTGAAACAGTATTTATAACGTCAGTGGAGAAAACCTATGTTACAAGAACAACCGGAAGTGGTGGGTAACTATAATCACCCACCCGTCATATTCATATAACGCAATATCACGGGTTGTTCATGAATATTAAATTCGTGTTTTTCTGGCTTAATCAGCATAGCGTCAATAATAGTCTGTTTAAGCTTATCTTTATCATCTGGATAAGCTCTTAGCACTTCTTTTAAATCAACTGAATGCTCATTTCCCAAACATAATAATAATCGCCCTTCCACGGTTAATCGTACTCGATTACAGGTACTGCAAAAATTATCACTGTGTGGAGAAATAAAACCCACACGCGTTTGCGTTCCAGAGACTTTAAAGTAATTAGAGGGACCTCCGGTTTTTTCAACTGAAGGGACTAATGAAAACTTTTGTGATAAATCAGCCTGAATTAAAGCACTCGAATAATAAGCTTCTGAGCGGTCATGTTGGCCCACAATCCCCAGCGGCATTTCTTCAATAAAGCTAATATCAATTTCGTTATCAACCGCATATTGCACTAAATCATTAACTTCCAGATGATTTCTATCTTTCAGGATCACAGCATTGATTTTAGTATGCTCAAACCCAGCCGCTTTAACAGCCTGAATACCGCTTAATACTTGGTGCAGATCACCGGTACGCGTAATCGCTTTAAACTTATCAGCATCCAGGGTATCCAAACTAATGTTAATCCGTTTGACACCGGAGTCTTTCAACTGCGAGGCCATATTGACTAGCTGTGAACCATTAGTGGTTATAACCAGCTCTTTTAAGCCTTCAATTCTACCGATATTTGTAAGCAGGTTTAAAGCGCCTTTTCTAACTAAAGGTTCTCCACCCGTTACGCGAATTTTTTTGACACCCAATTCTACAAACGCTTCAGCCAATGTCTCTATTTCTTCGAGCGTCAAGATCTGTGAGCGAGGCAAAAAGGTCATATCTTCTGCCATACAGTAGACGCAGCGAAAATCACACCGATCCGTGATAGAGATTCTTAAATAATCAACCTTTCTACCAAAACGATCGATTAGTGCAGTTGGGCTAGGTAATGGGGTCATAACGCTTTATATATAAAACCAGGGTAACAATCAATATTGTAACATTGCAAACTATTTCTATTTCCATATATGACAAAGATTTTACAATAATGCTGTCTTACCTAACTAACATAAATGGTTCATAGATTACCACCGAGTTTTAACCCGGCCTAGCGTAGAGTGCTAAAAATCAGGGGATTTTACCGCTCCAGAATGGCAATTGACCGCTCTCGATTGCCATTCCTCTCATCAAAAATGCGAACTCTTTGAACAAACATCGGAATATCGGGCTCCCGATTGCGAAGCGAAGGCGAAGAGTAACTATGCTTGCCCGACACAATTGCAACACAAATCCGTTAATAGGAAGAAACTATTGAGACCTTTTCGTAATTAAATCATTTCTTTGGCCATGTTTGTCTAAACAAATGCGAATCGGGTGGCATAAGTTCCGAAGAGATCAGACCAAATTTGCAATCGGTTGCGATAACAGCCCATTCCATGGACTTGGCAATTGACAAAAAACGATGGGATTATAGTGTAGTTTACATAAATGCACCCAACTTTGATTAGAAAATAGCAACAGCCTCTCATGATATTAAGTTTTCATTAACAAATAATCCGTTACAATTACCCCTTTAGCCCCCTGCTAGGTAATCAATGAACAAGCTCCTACTCTCGTTATTGGCAATTTTACTACTTATTGAAGAGTGGTTATGGGATTTACTCACCGCGTTGGGACGCTCCTTATCTCACTGGCTGCATCTTGAACAAGCTGAAGAATGGCTAAGACAGACAAAACCGACTATCGCTTTGATTGCCTTTGCAATTCCACTCTTGATTGTTGCACCTCTAAACTTCATCGCCTTCGCTTTAATAGCAAATGGATTAATTCTACAAGGTATTCTCACCGAAATATTAGCAAAGCTATTGGGCACCTTATTAGTCGCTAGAGTGTTCGCACTGACTAAACCACAGTTACTCACCTTCTCATTTATAAATAGCATTTACACCACCATTACGAGGTGGTTAAAGTGGGCACATGATAAAATTACTGAAAGTCCTGTCTATCGCTTAGTGAAGCAATTAAAGGCGCAATTTAAAGAATACCGTCTGAAAAAAGCAACTAAACAGCTATGAGCCATGTCTTTATCCAGGCCTTTAGTTAAAACGCTCGTACCCTGATGCATCCAGACCTAATAAACTTAGAAAAAAGTTTTAAGCCATCCGTTTTAACAAAGATTGATGATCCTTTATTGGCTGAGTTTTCAATTGAGTTATGGATGAAGCGGGATGATTTACTGCATCCCATCATTTCAGGCAATAAATGGCGAAAATTAAAGTATTGTCTTGATCACGCCCTGACGTTAAATGCTGACACCATTATCAGTATGGGTGGTATTTATTCAAATCATTTACATGCCTTAGCTTACGCCGGCAAACTTTTAGGTCTAAAAACCCATGGCTTTATCCGTGGCGAACAACCCAGTCTGTTAACAGCCACGTTGATTGATATGCAGAACTGGGGAATGAAACTGACCTTTGTATCTCGCTCTGAGTACAGACTATTAAGACAGTACAAAGATCCTAAGGCATTACCCGACATTAAGCCCAATGAATATTGGTTACCAGAAGGCGGCGCACAATTGTTGGCATTAAAAGGGGTTGCGGAACTCGTTAATGAAATTGATGTCACTTACGACACACTTTGCGTCCCTTGTGGCACGGGAACAACCCTGGCTGGAGTTATTGACGCCGCACCCAGTCAGGTAAATTTACTAGGTTTTGCAGCCTTAAAAAATGCTGGATTCTTAGCAACCGATGTTAAAGCCTTAATAGCAAAGCCTCGTAACCATTGGGACATTAATTTAAACTATCATTTAGGTGGTTTTGCTAAAACCACTGCAGAATTATTACTCTTTATGCAAGATTTTGAAAATAAAACAGGTGTAGTGTTAGAACCTGTTTATACAGGTAAAATGATGTTTGGACTTTATGATTTAATCACAAAACACACATTTAAACCGGGTGAGCGGCTTATCGCTATTCACACTGGCGGATTACAGGGGAACAGAGGCTTTATAGTATGAATCGAGTATTAGAATCCGAATTAATGGAAGATGTTTCTCAAGTAAAAGCTTACGCTGAAGCTGATTTCAATGCACCTCATAATGATTTTATTCACGAGCTACAAGCTTTTATTAATAACCCTGACTTTAATGAGACAGCACTGGATTTAGGCTGTGGTCCAGGTGACATTAGCTTCCGCTTTGCCAAAGCCTTTCCATCAGCTAGGCTACATGCGCTTGATGGCTCAGAGGCTATGCTTAATTATGCAAAAGCCGCTTTAACACCTGACCTAAGTGAGCAAATTAGTTTTATTAAAGGACTATTACCGGATGTCATATTACCGCAATCCAGCTATGAGATAATCTTCAGTAACAGTCTGTTACATCACTTACCTGATCCGCAAGTGCTTTGGCAAACTATAAAGAAATATGCTAAACCCAAGTCAGTTGTCTTCGTTATGGACTTGTTGCGTCCAAGCAGTATTGAAGAAGCGCAGGAAATGGTCAAACAATATGTTGCTAACGAACCTGAGGTTTTAAAGCAAGACTTTTATAACTCACTGTTGGCAGCTTTCAGCATGAAAGAAATAAATTCCCAATTAGCACAAGCTGATTTAAATTTAGATATCATGCAAGTGAGTGATCGACATGTTTTAATCAGCGGTGTTATACCCGATAGTTTAAGGAACGAGATGGATACCCTAGAGAGCATTGAAGAAATAAACCTTGAGAAGCCAGAACTTTATATTAATCGTGATCTCAGCTTGCTGGAGTTTAATAAACGCGTTTTGGCTCAAGCCAAAAATGAGTCAGTTCCTTTGCTTGAACGACTCAACTATCTTTGCATCTCCTGTTCAAATCTGGATGAGTTCTTTGAAGTGCGTGTTGCCAGCGTCCTTGAGATGGCCGCTATTGACCACAAAACGATTGGGCCTGATGGGCTAACCCCAAAAGAACAACTAGAGCAGATTTCTATCCACTCTCATAAATTAGTAGAGGAACAATATCAGGTTCTTAATGAAATTTTAATTCCAAAGCTCAACGAAGAAAACATTCGTTTTATTCGAAGAACTGAATGGAATGAAGTTCAACAAAAATGGTTAGCAAAGTATTTTAATGATGAATTACTACCCATCTTGACCCCCGTTGGCCTCGATTCTGCGCACCCATTTCCTCGGATACTTAATAAAAGTTTAAACTTCATTATTTCGTTGACAGGTAAAGACGCATTTGGCCGAAATAGTGGCCGAGCTATTTTACAAGCCCCTAGAGCCCTACCCCGCGTCATTCAATTACCCTCTGAAGAAACCCAAAGCGGCCCAAGCGACTTTGTATTTTTATCGTCTATTATTCACGCCTTTGTCAGTGAATTATTTTCAGGAATGATCGTTAAAGGCTGTTATCAATTTAGAGTCACCCGTAATAGCGATTTTTTTGTCGACGATGATGCTATTGATGATTTATTACTCGCTGTTCAGGGTGAACTGGCCATGCGTAATTATGGAGATGAAGTGCGTCTGGAAATAGATGCTGCCTGTCCGGATGATACCGTTGATTTCTTACTGGGTCGATTCGAAATGAATCGGGACAGATTATTTTTAGTTGATGGCCCCGTCAATCTTAATAGGATTCAAGAAGTCAATAGCCTGGTTGACAGGCCTGATCTTAAATTTACGGCCTTTAAACCTAGCACGCCACCTCAACTTTCACGTAATAAAGATATTTTTGCTGCAATAAAACGCCATGACATATTGTTGCATCACCCCTTTGAATCATTTTCACCCGTTGTAGAGTTTTTACGCCAAGCAGCAGTCTCACCCGAAGTACTGGCTATTAAACAAACACTGTATCGCACTGGCGCAGACTCACCGATCGTTGCCGCTTTAATTAGAGCAGCTAGAGCAGGAAAAGAAGTCACCGTAGTTATCGAACTAAGAGCCCGCTTTGATGAAAAAGCCAACATCGATTTAGCGTCCAAATTACAGGAAGCGGCAGTCCATGTTGTGTATGGTGTAGTAGGTTATAAAACCCACGCAAAAATGTGTCTTGTGTTACGTAGAGAAGGCAAAGAACTACGAAATTATGTGCATTTAGGTACCGGAAACTACCACCCCAAAACAGCACAGATTTATACTGATTATGGTTTATTTTCCTGTAATAAAGAACTGGGTGAAGATGTAAGACGCGTATTTGCTCAACTCACCAGCTTAGGTAAAGTGACTAAGCTAAACAAATTATTGCAATCTCCTTTTACCTTACACAAAGGCATACTGGAAAAAATTGAACGTGAGATAACCCACGCAAAAAATGGTAAACCTGCAAAGATCATCATTCAGGTTAATGCCATCGTAGAAGAACAAGCTATACAAGCCCTATACCGAGCCTCTCAAGCAGGTGTTGAAGTTAAACTGATGGTCCGTGGAATCTGCTGCCTTAGACCGGGGATTCCGGGAGTCTCTGAGAACATAGAAGTTCGCGCTATTATTGGACGCTTTTTGGAACATGCTCGAATCTATGCCTTTGCCAATGATGGCAATCAAGAGGTTTATGCCTCAAGCGCGGATCTAATGAATAGAAATATGTTTAGACGTGTTGAGATATGTTTCCCTATTGAAAGTAAACGACTCTATAACCGAATCTTACATGACCTTGACTTATATCTTAAAGATAACACCCAAGCTTGGCTGTTACAGGCTGACGGTAGTTATTTACAATTGTTAAATACGATTAATGAAGAGCAAATACAAGCTCAATCAGTCATACTAAATGAATTACAGGGATAATAATGACTCATATTTGTGAAATTGCTCAATTGGGTAACCCTATATTACGTCGCCCAGCCGAAATTATCACTGATATCAATAGTTCAGAAACGCAAGACATTATTAAAGCTTTGCAGGATACCCTTGCGTCAACACAAGGTGTAGGGATTGCTGCACCTCAAATCAGCCTATCAAAGCAAATTATCATTATCGCCTCCCGGCCTTCTGCACGTTACCCTAATGCGCCACTGATGACGCCCACGGTAATGATTAACCCGAGCTTTCAAGCGTTATCTAATGAAAAGGAAAAAGACTGGGAAGGCTGTTTAAGTATTCCTGGTATACGGGCTTTAGTTCCTCGGTATAAAAATATACTAGTATCTTATTCGGACACGAATGGCATTTTGGTAGAAACTAAATTTGAAGGCTTCGTTGCAAGAATATTTCAACATGAATTTGATCATTTAAATAGCAAGGTATATCTTGATAGCGTAGAAGATAATCAAGATATTTTTTCTGAAAGTGAGTATTTTAAACTCATAAACACCTGACACTGGTACACCCCCCACCATCGGTCACCCAAGCATTTTGCAAGACCCTAGTTAACCTTTACAATAATTTAATCTATTTTTTTAGATTAGTTGCGACTAGTCAATTCTCACTTAACGAATAAAAGCCCAAGAAAAATGAACGATTCAATGATATTTGCTCTCGATTTTGATGGTGTCATCTGTGACAGCGCTGTTGAAACCGCTATAACGGGATGGAAAGCCGCATCTCAAATCTGGAAAGATATGCCTGAACAAGTTCCACCTGAACTTATTGAGTTGTTTCGGTTAGTAAGACCCAATATAGAAACAGGTTATGAAGCGATATTAGCTATGCGCTTGCTCCATAATAAAGAATCTATTGAAGATATCCATCAAAATTATGATAGTAAAATAAAAGCATTATTATTAGAAGCAAACGTTGATATTAATGAATTAAAGCACTTATTTGGTAACACCCGAGATGCATGGATAAATAACGACCTAAGCGATTGGGTCAATATGAATCCACTATTTAAAGACATAGCGACAAAGCTACAACAGTTAAGCGCACAATCCACATGGTATATTGTCACGACTAAGCAAGAACGTTTTGTTAACCAGATCTTAAAAGCCAATGGCATTGAATTAGAACCGGAACGAATTTTTGGTTTGGATCGCAATATGAACAAAGTAGAACTATTAAAGGATTTATTAAAAGTTCATCCAAATCAAACAATCGTATTTGTTGAAGATCGGCTACCTACCCTACTTAATGTTTTAAAAACCCCTGAACTTTCCAGCATTCAGCGGGTGCTTGCTTTATGGGGTTATAATACCGCAGAAGATAAAGCCTTTGCTGCTCAACAAGCCCTTACTTTGCAACACCTTGAAGACTTTCTTACATTTTAATTTTATATGTGCGTTGATTTGTATCAAGCGAATGTAACAAGTTACCCACTCAACTACAAACTTTTTCATGACCATTTTTTTATCCGTTATCTCCATTAGCCAGTTAAAGAAAATATGTTTGTTTATTTTTCTGAGTATTTTTGCTTGCAGTGCTTATGCCTTGGAACCTCGTTTTCTGGTGCTAAACTATCACGACATCATTGATGCCCATAGTAAAAAACCACCCAATTCAATTGATACCAGTGTCGAGCATCTTGAAGAGCACTTAAAGTGGCTAATCAAAAATAACTACAAGATCATCAGTGTACAGAACGTTTTTGATGCAGCCAAAGGTAAAACCCAATTACCAGAAAAAAGTGTATTACTCACCTTTGATGATGGTTATCAAAGTTTTTATACGCTAGTTTTTCCTCTTTTAAAGAAATATAATTTATCTGCGACAGTTGCTTTAATTGGATCATGGATGGAGGGTATTGTCAGTAAAGAGGAGATAGGAAAACCTTTATTAACGTGGTCACAGCTTAGAGAATTAACCCAATCTGGTTTAGTAGAAATAGCCTCACACAGTTACGATCTCCACAAGGGCATCATTGCTAACCCGCAAGGAAATACTCAAGCCGCCGCAGTTACCCGTCTCTATGATGACCCGATGATAAGTTATGAGTCTGATGAAGATTATCGTAAACGGATTAATAGCGCACTTTTAAAGAGCGCAGAATTTATATTCCAACATACCGGAACAAGACCCCGGGTCATGGTATGGCCTTATGGTGAATATAATGAGCTTAGCATTGAGGCTTCACGTGAAGCCGGCATGCCCATCACCATGGGACTGATTGACGGAACAAATACATTGGCTGACATCAGTAATTTACGACGAATAATTATTGCAGATAACCCTAACTTAAAAGATTTTAAAGAAATTATTAATTCACTGAGAGCAGACCGTCCTCTACGCGTAGCCCATTTGGACATGGATTATCTTTATGATAAAAACCCTGAGCAACTAGAACATAACATGGATGCAGAAGTTCAACGAATTAAAGATATGCACATTAATACTGTCTACTTGCAAGCCTATACAGATCCTGATGGCGACGGCAACGCCGATGCTTTATATTTCCCTAATCGTCATTTGCCTGTAAAACAGGACTTATTTAATCGAGTTGCCTGGCAATTAAAAAAAATCGCTGGTGTAAAAGTCTATGCATGGATGCCTATTTTGGCTTATCAAGGAAATATTCCAGAATCATGGTACGTCCAGGAATGGCATGAGGGTAAGGCTCAAAAATCCAGTCATATTTACACTCGCTTATCCCCTTTTAACGCAGAAGCACGACAATATATTGCTGAAATTTACGAGGACTTGGCGATATATTGTAATTTTGATGGCATTTTATTTCATGACGATGGCATTTTATCAGACTTTGAAGACGCTTCACCGGCCGCCCTCGCTTATGGAAAAGAAGTCTGGGGCCTACCTGATCAATTCGAACAATTACATGCAACCGGTAAAATGCGCTTGGCTTGGGCTCAACACAAAACCGAGTTAATCAATCAATTAACTGATGAGCTAGCTAATCGAGTACGTATTTACAGACCTGGAATAAAAACGGCCAGAAACTTTTATGCACTCCCCTTACTGACTCCAGATAGTGAAGAATGGTTTGCGCAATCCTTCGATAGTTTTTTAAATCATTATGACTATGTTGCCATTGAAGCAATGCCCTTTATGGAAAAAGCCGAAAAACCAATGGAATGGCTAAGTCAATTAGTAAAAAAGACCGCGAATTATCCAGAAGGGCTTAAAAAAACAGTCTTTGAGCTTCAGACAGTTGACTGGAAAACCCAAGAGAAAATTCCGATGCCAATATTCATTGAGCAAGTAGAGCTACTAAAAAAACTAGGTGTAAAGCATCTTGGTTATTACCCCGATAATGTCTTTGAAAATCAGCCACAGCTAACTGATTTGCAAAAATACTTTACAGTTCCAGCATTACCCTAACATGTATTTTCAACAGCCAAATAAATTTAGATTATTCAACGTTAGCCACCTTAAAAGAATATGACCTTTTCATTCCAAAATATGGCTGAAGACCTACACTCCCTATGGCGTTTTTTGGTATCGGCATGGACACCATTTGATGCCTTCCTCGAAGATTTTATTTATTACTATCCTTTATTCATGGCCTATATATGGATTTTTGGCGCCCTAATATTTTACTTTCGTTTTGAATGGCGTCAACAAGGCAACTCGGAAAATTTGCCTGAGTTAACCGAGTTCCCACCTGTTTCAATTTTAATTCCCTGTTACAACGAAGCTGAAAACATTCGAGAAACGGTTGAAATTCTACTTGAACAAAAATATCCTAATTTTGAAATTATTGCGATCAACGATGGCAGTAAAGACAACACCCTGGAAATATTGCAATCTTTAACCCAACAGCATACACAATTACGGATTGTTAACTTACATACCAATCAAGGTAAAGCAATGGGGTTACGTACTGGCGCATTACTGGCAAATAGCGAAATTTTAGTTTGTATCGATGGGGATGCACTACTAGCACCTGAAGCGATTGCATGGATGGTTAGGCATTTTATAAATAAACCACACATTGGCGCAGTCACAGGAAACCCAAGAATCCGTAATCGTTCAACCTTATTAGGCAGGATTCAAGTTGGTGAGTTTTCAGCCATTGTCGGCATGATTAAACGAGCACAGCGGTCTTACGGGAAAATATTTACAGTGTCCGGCGTCATTGCTGCATTCCGTAAATCAGCTCTGCATGATATCGGCTATTGGAGCAATGATATGGTGACCGAAGACATCGATATCAGTTGGAAATTACAACTCGGAGGCTGGTCTATCTATTTTGAACCCAATTCCCTCTGTTGGGTTCTTATGCCTGAAACACTTGAGGGGTTATGGAAACAAAGAACACGTTGGGCACAAGGTGGAACAGAAGTCTTACTCCGTTATTTTAAAGAATTATTTCATTGGTCTTCACGTGGAATGTGGCTGTTATACGGAGAATGTTTAATCAGCATAGTTTGGGCATTTTTAATTCTAGTGCACCTACTCTTCGCGCCTATAGAATTATTTACTGAATCAACCTGGCAATCCCTGCACGATTTAAGTCCCAGTTGGACCAGTATGCTACTCAGCCTGACCTGTCTAATTCAATTTGGTGTGAGTCTCTTTATAGATTCACATTACGAATTAAAAACCGGTGGAGTCGCACGCTATTACTATTGGATGGTATGGTACCCCATTGTGTATTGGATCATTAACGTGGGCACCACCATAGTGGGTTCGGTTAAAGCCGTAAAAAAGAAAAGAGGACAACGTGCCTTATGGGTTACAGTCGATAGAGGGTT
Organism: uncultured Methylococcaceae bacterium; assembly: GCA_903859415.1. Classification (GTDB taxonomy): domain Bacteria; phylum Pseudomonadota; class Gammaproteobacteria; order Methylococcales; family Methylomonadaceae; genus Methylobacter_C. The sequence goes on along the minus strand of CAIOMN010000058.1, from coordinate 79,823 downwards.
GCGCCAGAAATGAAAAATTACATTATTAATGTGCCACAACTGCAAAGCCTACAAAAAAGACTCGGCTCTTTATGTGCTTGGGCTATTTGTTGGATTATGTGGATTTATTTACTGATCCCCTTAGTTACCTTAACGAGTTGGATGCTGGGTGAAAAAAAATTGATTAACCAAATGCGCTGGTTTGGTGGATACAAAAGTTTACTGGAACTTATGCAACTTTATGCCTTCACGTTGCTGGTTATGATCGTACTCTGGTTCAGCTGGATTTCTATTAAATTAATAAGAAAATCATCAAAACGAACTAAAACCCAGCAAGTGGTTACTGATACAGAGCTATGCGAATTTTATCAAGTAAACGCTGATGAATTAAACCAATGTCGAAACGCCACGCTGACCACCGTTTTTTTTAATGATCAGGGGCACATTATTCGACTTGAACCTCATCTTGATAAACGGGGCAAATAAACCAAATTACTTGGTTTATTTGAACAAAGACAGCCTCCTAATTCTTCCTAAACGCCATTCAATTTCGCTTAATCAAACACGGCTATGAAAACTCCAATACGTAGTTTTACCTATAATATTTAAACAATCATAGTGTTATAACACCATAAACTATCCAAAGTATTTTTTATGGCGTTCGTCAAATAACTGTGGCGTATTTCATGCTTAAACTTTAAGTAAAGTATGCGCTTGTCAGACAAGCCTTACCCTTTAATGATAACCCAGCTGAGGTTGAAAAATAATAATATGGCTAAGCCTGAAATTGCCGATACGACTTTTAATTTAGACATAGCAATAGAACATATTGCTCATTGGCTACCCGCCCAAGGCCCTATCAAAGATTTTATTCATCACAACACCTTGCATGCCGTTCAAGACCATCCCTTTCATGAAGGTATTGCTATTGCCGCAAAAGTTTTTGGTGCACGGAGTTACTTGCCCCTAGCCGATTATCAAACCTTATACAAAGAGGACAGAATCAAACCAAACGCTATTGATTGGGCTATTGAACATTCTGGATGCACTGTTTTAGAACAAGAAAAACTGCGAAGCTCACTCTTTGAAAAAGACCATACCAGCCACTACCCCCCCGTTTCATTAGCTAATCATGGCATTCGCAATGCTTGGTTAACGCACTTAGAATTCAACCTAAATGCCTTGGTACACCCTATCGTCTTTAGACTGTTAGGAAACTTTTTGGATCAAGGCATTAGCACTTGGAGCCTACCTAAAAATGGTGAGCATTTCTGGGACTGCATTGTTCGTTTAACACAACATAGCTTACTCCCCCTGTATCCTTTAAATGGTCCCATTGCCTATGACCTACTATCTAAAAGCCCAGATGAAGTAATTCAAACCTGTCTTGAGAAAATAGTCGGTGATGAACAACTTTATGAGCAATATTTATTAGAAATGTTATTGGCTCACCCCGGCTGGTCTGGAATGGTACGTGTGATTGAACAAAATCCGAACATGCTACTAGCCCACCGCGAGATTTCACTTAAAGAAATCATTGCGTTAGAACTATTGATCGAACTCATGTTTCTTGAAAAGAAATATGGCTTACCGCTCGAAAACATCTCATCGATACCGTATAACATTGACACGCCCTTATTGAAACACGGCTGGGTTAAACCAACCATTCCATTACGCCTAAGAGTCTGGCATGAAGCCATGGAATGGTCATTGCATACAGAACTGCTGAGAGCTTTAAAAACCAAGCATTCAAAACCAGGTCAATCAGCAAAAACTCAACCCATAGCACAGGCACTCTTCTGCATAGACGATAGGGAATGCTCCTTAAGACGACATTTGGAAGAAATAAACCCAGCCATTGAAACGTTTGGTGCAGCCGGCTTTTTTGGCATCGACTTCTTTTATCAAGGATTAGATGATGCCTACCCGGTCGCGCAATGTCCAAACATCATTATTCCTAAACACCTAATCAAAGAGCTAAGCAACACACCCAAACCCAGAACCAAACCAAAGAAGACCAACCTGACAAACATGCATTTCACCGCACATTCAATGTTTAGAGGTTGGTTTTATACACAAACTTTAGGCATCGGTTACGCCGCAAAAATGGCTTGGGATGTTTTCCGCCCTGGCTCAAAACTGCCCAACATCAGAGCATTAAGCGAAATCGAATCCCATTCCCAGCTTCACTTACTCAGAGAATCAGATGAACTAACGCCCGACGGCCATTTATTGGGTTTTTCATACACTGAAATGGCAGATCGTTTGGGTGGGTTACTCCGTAATATCGGATTAACAGAACACTTTGCACCCTTAGTTGTCGTGGTTGCTCATGGATCAAGTAGCGTCAACAATCCCCATTTTGCGGCTTATGATTGTGGTGCCTGCTCAGGAAAGCCCGGCGCACCCAATGCGCGTGCTTTTGCCTGGATGGCAAATAATGAGTCGGTGCGTGCCATTTTGCGTGAACGTGGCATTATTATCCCAGACGAAACCCGTTTTGTAGCTGCCCTGCATAATACCAGTCGTGACGAAGTGACTTATTTCGACCCTCATCTACTCGTTAAACACCCGATTCCCACTTTGGCCGCTTTTCAAGATAACATGAGTACAGCCCTTCAATGTAATGCCAGAGAACGAAGTCGCTGGTTCGAATTGGCTCCACAAGATCAAACCAATGAAATTGCTCATGCTCACGTTAAAAATCGTGCCACCTCCATATTTGAACCCCGGCCAGAATATAACCACTCCAATAACCTTTACGCCATTGTTGGTAGACGCCAATTAACACGAGACCTGTTTATGGATCGAAGGGCATTTTTACACTCCTACGACCCACAAACTGATGCACAGGGTGAGATTATGGCTCGCATACTTTCAGCTGTTATTCCTGTTTGTGGCGGTATCAATCTGGAATACTTATTTTCCCGTATTGATAATGCAGTCTATGGAGCCGGCACTAAACTACCCCACAACGTTATCGGTTTACTCGGGGTGGCTAATGGCGTCGAAGGCGATTTACGGACTGGATTACCGCACCAAATGATCGAAGTGCATCAACCCGCACGCTTACTGATTGTCGTTGAACAAACTTGCGATATTATCGATAAAACCATTGCCAAGCTGGCTAATCATCTTAAGGAGTGGTTAGATAATGAATGGGTAAGACTCGTCTCTTGCCACCCAGATAGTCATCAACTTTTTCTTTATTCCGTCAAAGGATGGGAATCGGTCACTTTGCCAGAAAACGAAGAAGCCCCGATTTCTTTTAAATCTCAAGACATCTTTGCAGGTAAAACCCAAACGATACCCGTACATCAATTTATTCGGAATCAAGCATGAACGCATTAATCTTAACCTGTTTAGGTTTACCCTTATTGGGCTTTTTATTGATTTTTTTATCCGAGGCAAACGAGAAAAAAATTGCCTTCATCAGCTACTGGAGTAGTCACGCCTTAGGAATCAGCATCATTACATTATTAACCCTATGGGCTATAGCGGGTTTTCCAAATTACGAATACCAATGGCTGACACTCTATGAAACTGATGACTATAAATTTCCACTGTTATTTTATCTGGATCGAATCAGTGCCGTTTACCTCTTCTGCACCTGGGCTATTTTTTCGATCATCGTCAAATATTGTCGTTACTACTTACATAGAGAAGCGGGCTATAAACGTTTTTTTCTAACGATCTTTAGCTTCGTCTTTGGACTCAATCTAGTCATTCTTTCTGGATCGATCGACATCCTGTTCGCAGGCTGGGAAATTGTGGGAATATCCTCATTCTTACTCATTGCCTTCTACCGGCACAGAATGCAACCCATACGAAACTCTTTAAGAGCCTATACCATCTACCGATTCTGTGACATCGGCTTGTTATTAGGCAGTTGGATGAGCCACTTATTGTTTCATGAAAGCCAGCATTTTAGCCAACTAGCCAACTTATTTAACAACCCCGCCATGCCTCCAGCAAGCTACGGTTCCTTATGGCTAATTTCAACTTTAATATTAATTGCGGCTTCAGGAAAATCAGCACAATTTCCTTTCTGCTTTTGGTTACCTAGAGCAATGGAAGGACCCACGCCCTCAAGTGCCATTTTTTATGGTGCCTTATCGGTACACTTGGGTGTGTTCTTATTGCTTAGAACAATCCCAATTTGGTCTTATAACTATGTCACGCGATGGAGCGTATTTAACATTGGTTTGCTGACCGTTATATTTGCTAGTATTTCTGAAAAAACCCAATCAAACATCAAAGGAAAAATTGCCTACGGATCAATCACTCAAGTGGGCTTTATGTTTATGGAACTTGCACTTGGCCTTGAGACATTAGTATTGATCCATTTTCTGGGTAATGCTTTTTTACGCTGCTATCAACTACTGGTTTCGCCTTCAATTGTCGTACATCTACTGAGAGTTGAAGGTGCAATCGATAGTGATTTTTACATTCAAAACAATACAAAATTCCAGTTTCTATCCCCTTCGCTAAGATCCATAATCCCCGATATCTTAAAAAACACCCTCTATGTATTCTCATTGCAAGAAGGGTGTTTAGAGCTATTAGTTCGTTCAGTGCTTTGGACGCCCTTAAAACGTGTAGGATCGGCCATCAATGCGATGAAATCTTCTAAGAAATTTGTTTATATTTTCGGAAGTTTCGGATTATTGGGACTTATTATTTTCAGCTTAGGACTAACGACCAAATATTTCGCCTATCCCGTATCAATTCTTATGGTGATTGCATCATTAAGTGCATTTAGTCAAAAACACAGCCCCTACAGTGTCTGGAATGCAATCGGCCTTAGCTCAACATTAGCCGGCGCGGCTGTATGGTTTTTAAATCCAGAGGCGCTATTTGACATCGTTATATTTGCTAGCGGTATTGTTCCTGCCTGGGCACTCGGTATATTTGCGCTAAACCGCCTACTTAAAAACAACAATTTTTCAGAATCACCTTTTGCCTATCGAGCGTTGTCTGAAACTCAGCCCAAGCTTTCATTACTGCTATTTTTAAGTTTCTTAGGTTTAGTGGGCTTCCCTATTTCGCCTGCTTTCCTTGGCGAAGACTTATTACTTTCTCATGCTAGCAGTGAAGGCCCGTGGTTTGCAGTACCCATCACAATAGCTTTTGTTATAAACGGGATAGCTGCGGCAAAAGTCTTCCAAAGACTCTGTATGGGCAGTCCAAACGAGCTCAACATAACCGCCATAGAAGTAAAAACAATTTCATCTGATGCCGAAGTGACTCATGGCTTAACATCAGAATAGGTAATTTAAGTGGTTTTGTTTCTAAAATCAGATATAAACTTGCCAATCGCTTTTGTGGGTATGGGAGCACTGATAAGATAACCCTGTGCCCCTTTACATCCATCAGCGGCCAATTGGTCATACTGCTCTTGGGTTTCCACACCTTCTGCTATCGTGATTATGTCAAGCGTTGCGCCCAGGCTAATGATGGACTGTACCAAAACTCTCGTCTTGGGAGAGCTTTCCCCACGCACAAACGATTGATCAATCTTGATCTTGGAGAAAGGAAATCTGTTTAGATAACTCAGCGACGAATAGCCCGTGCCAAAATCGTCCATTGCAATCCCTACTCCCAGAGATTTAAGTGCCCAAAGTTGCTTCAGCGCGTTATCAAAATCCTTAATCAATACACTCTCAGTGATTTCGAGTTCGAGTCGGTCTGGCGGAAGTCCAGTATTTGCAAGAACATTGCTAACGATATCAACGATACGTTCGCTCTCGAACTGGATGGGCGAGACATTGACTCCCACAGAAAAATTTCCGTCCCAACTCATCGCTTCCTTACAGGCCGTGTGCAAGATCCACTCGCCTATCGCATGAATGTCACCTGTCTCTTCAGTTAACGGTATAAAATCTAGCGGCGACAACAGGCCCCGTGCTGGATTTTGCCAGCGTATCAGTGCTTCGAAGCCCTGCAAGCTACCGTCAGTCAAATTGACTTGCGGTTGATACATTATAATGAACTCTTTGAGCACTAAAGCGCGACGCAGATCGATTTCGAACCTATACCTTACCAAAGCCTGCAACGCAAGCGACGGCTCAAAAAATCTGACGTTGCCCTGGCCAGACTCTTTAGCCTTGTAGAGTGCAAATTCTGCGTGCCTCAGCAGATCGGTTATCGTATCGGTGCCATGATTAAGAGCCGCTATACCGATACTTGCACTAATATTCACCTGCTGACCATCAATTAAAAATGACCGCCCCATAAGCTCGACAATGCGCCTGGCAACCGATTCGGTGCCTATAGATTGCAAGCCAATGGTATGCAGCATCACAAACACATCACCACCCACTCGAACCAGCGTGTCCTGCTCTCGTATGGCAGACTGAATACGCCTGGCTGCGAGTTTCAATAACGTGTCTCCAGCACAGTGACCCAGCGCATCGATCACTTTCTTGAAGCGGTCAATGTCAATCATGATAACCGCCAGCGATAAAGCATTAGGACTATTGGGTTGCCAGTTTGCAAGTATTTCGTCTAGAAACCTGCGGTTGCCGAGCCCAGTCAAGTGGTCTCGGTAATAAGGGCCGTTGGGAGGTTCGAATTCGATCTGTGATCCTTGCCCACGTTTCGCAACCATGACCCGCGCCCCATCATTGAGTGCAGCAATATCCAAAGTCAGCGGCATCAAGTCTGGATCGACGTGTAACTGAATAAAGGCAGGGGCTGGGCAATTAAGCGCCAACTTGAGTTTGGAGATACTTGAATTGAAACGAATCAAGGGGTATTCTACCAATAGACATCCCACATGAGTCTCAAAAAAAGAGATAAGGAATATCTCACAAAATGCAGGATTAGCATAGTTAACGACACCGTCGGCAGTAACAACCGCGAAACCGATTGACGATAAATGCACTGCATTTCCCAGAATTTGTGCTACTTCGTTTGGCATATGATAAATATTTGTAAAGAATGTGATCAATCCTTAGTATCGTCATCATATCAATGAATACACAGCAGGTCTTAATGAAGTAATGTTTTACTAGCCTGTCATTAGCACCCTAAGTTACGCATTTTTATTATGCCTGAATGCTTTCACGTTAACAACCTCTTTGATAATACTGAAAATTTAAACCGAGGAAGGTTCGGCGTCTAATAGATGCTCATTGAGCACGTCGAAGATCTGATTACCCTTCAGCAACGAAGCATCCAGTTCAGACTGTTGCATAATGTCCCCAAACTTGGCCGAAGCATCAGAATCTGCGCCGAAATAAGCCATAGACCAGCTGGGAAATCGACGTTCCGCCATTTTCTCAAATGCAAGCACGATAACATTGGAATGCCTTGAATCACATTGAATACGCTCGAAACTATTCTGAAGATCATCATGAAGTCCTTCTAGAACCTGCGCAAAGCAGCCCGCGTTGAATAGGAGTGCTCCCGATATATTTGCAATAGCGTTATTTTTCCGGGAAACACTCAAAATCTTTTCAATTTCGCAATGCACCGTTTCATCATCGCCTGTAATTTCATTGCGACTGATATACACCAGTCGATAAAGCTGATCATTCATAGTTGATGCCTGCTATCGTGGTTTTGTTTCTAATCCATAGCCTGCAACGCAAGCGTAGACTCAAAAAACTAACGTGGTTTGCTTGCCATTCAAAAATACTTTTAAGTGCGAACCTTTACCGGGCAGAAAAGTTGCGCCTTGTTGTTCTAGCCATTTTTTCATCTGTCTTTAATTCGTACTCAACTATAACAGCTTTGTTGTGTTTTTCAATTAAAAACAAAACACATCTCACATAGGATACTTTGCGCCCTCCTCTCGAACAATATCCGTTAACAAGGGGCTTTGAGCACTCAATTTAGAACTGACTTTTCGATGTGCTGGGTTGGAAGCAATCTTGGAGGCAAAGATACACTATAATGTACCTATAATATTTTTATAGGAACAAATCATCCATGCCAACACTTACCTGGGTCGGGAAAGACAAGGTGGTCAACCATCATCATGACGTACCGTTTAAAGTATTACGCCATGAAAGTCATTTTGATGCGCCGGAGGGTTCACCGATTAATAGTACAGGCAACCGGATTATTCATGGCGACAACCTGGAAGCATTAAAAAGCCTGTTACCTGAGTTTGAGGGTAAAGTTAATTGTATTTATATTGATCCCCCTTATAACACCGGCAATGAGGGCTGGGCTTATAACGATGCTGTCAATGATCCTAAAATCAAGAAGTGGCTAGGCCAGGTGGTTGGCAAAGAGGGTGAGGATTTATCACGTCATGACAAATGGTTGTGCATGATGTATCCACGGCTGAAGTTGTTGCATCGTTTGTTGGCTAAAGATGGGGTTATTTTTATATCTATTGATGATAATGAACAGGCCAATTTAAAGTTAATTTGTGATGAGATTTTTGGTGGTGCGAATTTTATCAATAATGTTATTTGGGAAAAAAAGTTTAACCCTCAAAATGACGCAAAGTATTTTTCAGATAATCATGATTTCATAGTGACTTATGCTAAAAATAAAACTTTATGGAATAGAAACTTTTTACCAAGAACTGAAATACAAAACGATAGGTATAAAAATATAGATAAAGACTCAAGGGGCGTATGGGCATCAGATAATTTTACTGTTAAAACTTATTCTAAAGATTATGATTATGAAATCATAACGCCTTCAGGAAGAAAAGTTAGTCCTACAGATGGTAGATGCTGGGCGACATCCGAGGAGAATTTTAATGTACTTGTACAAGATAATAGGATTTGGTTTGGTCAAAAAGGAGATGGAGTTCCTAGGCTCAAAAGATTTTTGACCGATGTCCAAGAAGGTATAGTTCCATTAACAATATGGAAGCATACTGAAGTAGGAAACAATCAAGATTCTAAACAAATCTTAAAAAGAATTTTTCCTGAATCTAAGACACCTTTTGAGACACCTAAGCCGCCTAGTTTAATTAAACGTATTTTACAAATCGCCACTGATAAACAAGCCATTATACTGGACTCTTTCGCAGGCAGTGGCACAACTGCTCATGCAACCCTTGATCTAAATGCCCAAGACGGTGGCAATCGCCGCTTTATCCTGGTTGAAATGGAAGACTACGCCGATACCATCACCGCCGAACGTGTACGCCGCGTCATATCCGGCTACGGTGAAGGCACTAAAAAAGTCGCTGGGCTCGGTGGTAGCTTTGATTATTACACCATCGGCGAAGCAATTTTTAACCCTGACGATACCCTAAACGAAGCAGTCGGTATTGAAGTCATCCGTCATTATGTGGCTTATAGTGAAGGCATTCCAAATGCAGACCAAACACCGCAAGATAATACCTACACGCCTTATTTGATGGGCCTCAATAGCGATACAGCCTGGTTATTCTACTACGAACCCAATGAAGTAACCTGTCTTGATCTGGACTTTTTAAACACCTTAAAGTTTGGTGCAGCCAAGCCCGGCACAGCTATCATCTATGCCGACAAATGCCTGTTAACTAAAGAGTTCATGACTCAATACGGTATTATCTTTAAGAAAATACCCCGCGATATTACCCGCTTTTAATTTAGGAGCACAGACACCATGCAAACCACCATTACCATTGATGACAGCCTGCTTGAACAAGCCGCCAAGTTAGCTAATATCGACAATCAAAGCCAAGTCATCGAACTGGCATTGCACGAGTTTATTAACCATCATAAAGAATCACATAAAATATCAAGACTGCTAGAACTTTATGGTGCAGGCGGCATTAGTGAAGACTACGATTACAAAACATTGCGTAATGAAGAGGATAAGGAATGTATTTAGTCACCACGTTAAAACTGTATCTGGCCTAGAGCGCCGTGGACTAAAGCCAGTCCGTAGCCTCGATGTAGCAAAGCGGAATCGAGGATTTACAGCACTCCGACATCCTCGATTCCACTGCGTTTCATCGAGGCTACTTATTGTTTGTCATTAACTAAAAAGTCTCAATATGGAATTAAAAGATTACCAACAGCGCGTCATTGATAATTTGGATGAGTATTTAGCGGAACTGGTTATTCATACCAGCCCAGGCACTGCTTTTAAAGCTTACTGGCATGAAAAAGGTGTAACAGGCATTGCACCTTATAAAAATAATGTACCCGGTATCCCCCATGTCTGCGCCAAAGTACCCACAGCGGGCGGTAAAACCTTTATTGCAGTGAATGCCATTAAAGCCATTTTTGACGCACTCGCCGTTCATCATCCAGAACGGAGTAAATTGGTCGTTTGGTTAGTGCCGTCCCTGTCCATTCTTGAACAAACCGTTCGTAATTTAGACAATCCAGAACACCCCTACCGTCGAAGGCTTAACCAGCTTTTCAGTAATCGTGTGGCGGTATTTGAAAAACGTGATCTACTCATGGGTGCTGGATTTTCGGCTGATACGGTCAGTGAGCAACTGTCTATTATTGTGATGAGCTTTGGTAGCCTAAAAGCCAAGAACAAAGAAGACCGTAAAATCTTTCAGGACAATGCGTATCTCGCTTCTTTTGCCATCAATGAGACGGAAGAACAGGCCGTCTTATTACCTGGCTACGACCCGACAGCGTTAATCAACGTGATTCGTGGACTGGAGCCGATTGTCATTGTTGATGAAAGTCATAATGCCGAAACTGAGCTTTCGGTAGAAATGCTGGTTAATCTCAATCCGCATTTTATTTTTGATCTAACCGCAACCCCCAGAAATAACAGTAACATCATCAGCTATGTCGATGCGATGGCACTTAAAAAACAGCACATGGTTAAACTGCCAGTGATTGTTTCAAACCAGCCCAGTCGTAATGAAGCCATTGAAAGCGCTATCTTAATGCGTAAACGACTGGAAGATATCGCCATTAAAGAGGAGGCGGCTGGTGGAAAATACATTCGCCCTATCGTGTTATTTCAGGCTCAACCCCGTTCCGGTGAAGACAAGACTACCTTTGAGAAAACCAAAGAGCAGTTAATTAATTCCGGTATTCCAGAAGCACAGATTAAAATCAAAACAGCGGACATCAATGAGCTAAAAGGCCTGGATCTAATGAGCCGCGATTGTCCGGTACGCTACATCATTACGATCAATGCACTTAAAGAAGGTTGGGATTGTCCATTTGCTTATATTCTGGCCTCCCTCGCTGATAAGTCCTCTGCAGTTGATGTCGAACAAATTCTGGGTCGAATACTGCGTATGCCCCATGTTCAACAACACGGTCATGAGTTGTTAAATACCAGTTATGTCTTTACGGCCTCCGCATTGTTTAGTGCAACTTTGCAAAATATTGTTAAGGGCCTTAATCGGGCCGGGTTTTCTGACAAAGATTATCGCGTCACTACACATATCATCACAGAAGATAATCATTCGCCTGAGACCAATGATCTATTCACAATAGACAACGGTGATGAGCAAGAAAATCCACCGATAGCCTTACCAAACCAGATTAACGAAAATAACTCCGTTGAAAATCAAGCGAGTTACGATGTAACTGAGCTTGTGATTAATCCAGCAATAATCAATGCAGTCGTCAATGCTGAAAATAACACCCAGAATGATAATCGAACCACCAGTGAAATAGCGATTGACGAATTAACTAGGCAAGCCATTATTGCCACGAAGACCTACGAAGAACAAGCCCGAGAGGCATTGAATGTTGATATTCCGATTGAGCTGGAAGATAAAATGAACAAACATAAGCTTAAAGGTAATTTTAGAGACGATGCCTTAGCATTGAAAATACCTCAGTTTTTTATTCATGTCGAACCCCAAGGCTGGATTGAAGACGAAACCACTCAACTGTTTGAGAAGGATTTATTATTAAAAGCATTTAATCTCGGCAAGGCAGATGCCACTATCAACTTTGAAGATGTTGAAACCGAATTATATCGACTTGACCTTGAATATGTGGATGAAGGCGAATATAAAATCACACCCTTTAAAGCCAAGCCAGAGGAACGAAAGAAATACAACCAGATCATTTTAAAAGGTGATCGGGAGAGTCGGTTGATGAACTTAAATGCCCGACTAACCATGCTCATTGGTAATATGTATCCAATTTCTGAACCGGAAATAAAAAGTTACATCAGTCGAATTACCGACTCGTTTAGTGACAACCAGATACACGATGCACTGGAACGGGACATTTACTATGTCAGGAAAATAAAACAAAAAATCAACACTCTATCGGGTATCCATGCTCAGAAAACGTTTATTGATTTTCTTGATGTTGATACTATCGGCATTCAACCACATTTTACTTTGCCGGAAATCATTACACCCTCCGCCAACGCACCGGATATACCTAAGAGTCTTTATAGTACTGAAGCCTCAATGGGGATTTTTGAGGCCAGAGTGATTAATGAGTTTGCTAATCTTGAAAATATTATCTGGTGGCACAGAAATCTTTCCAAAGGCAAAGGTTTTAGGATTAATGGCTTTATCAACCATTATCCTGATTTTATTGTCAAAACCGAGAGTGGCAAAATCATTATTATAGAAACTAAAGGCGATGATAGGGATAACTCTGATTCAGAGCTAAAACTTCAGCTGGGTAAACTTTGGGAGTCCAAGGCCGGTGCTAAATTTAAGTATATGATGGTATTTGATAATAATCCCATATACGGCGCAGAGCGCTTAGCAGATGCGATAAACAAGCTAAAACTGATGTAAATGAATCTTTTTAAGCGATTCAAATCCTAAATGAAAGTCTTCTTTAAATTCCATAAATTCAAAGACATGAAAACAGCTTGGCAGAGCTATTAAATAAATACAGTATTTATCTTGCGGTTTGTGTAAATAGGTTTATAGTTCTAGTCAAGCCTCCTGAGTTAGCACCAACCTCAATGAGTCAACTGATTTTTTACTGTTAAGCAGCGCTCGCTCAACACTCGCTAGCGATCAGCAATCATAAATTAGTTTAAACCCTCATAGCTTAGCGCTAGCAGTAGCCTGCCGAGCGCTGGCGCAACCTGACCGAGCGCTAAGCGTATGCTGGCTAGTCTCTGAAGGGGTCAAACAGTACAGCAATCGGCCTTACTCGCCACTGAGGAAACAGTTTAGAGTGCTTGAACAGGCTATTTAACCGCTAGATAATCACAAAAATTTCTACTTTTATGACAACCTAGCGCTATCCAGTAGTATTCCAGCACTAAAACAGGGTGGGCTAGCGCTCAAATCACTTCGGCTAGCGCTAGCCCAACCTTTTCTACCTATCCATCGGTCTTTTGCAGTACTTCGCCATAACGCGTTAGTACTCCAAAGTATCTATTATATTGGTCAAAAGTCATCATTTTTATAGCTCCATGACTTTCTAGCTCTCAAAAAGCTTGTTCAAACTGAGTTATAGCGTGGGCCAGTGATTCATCGTTTCGGCTAGATGCATTTTAATAACAGCAGGACGCTAAAAAACCCTTGCAGAGTGTTGAGTCAGTTCTGCATCACCTCTTAAATTGATCATTAGAAAGGAACCAAACCAGTATGAGCACAATTACATTTATGCCGAGTACCGATAGCGGTAAAGCTGACTTGCTTAATCATCTGAGCACTGCCTTACCGCAGTATGCCACCTTGCTTAATATGACTGCTGACGATTTGAATTTACTGAATGCCGATAGCGCCAGTTTCCGTTATGCCCTTCAGAGTACCAGCGATATGCAAGCCTACTCTCAAAGCTGGACGAACTATAAAAATCAACTCCGTGATGGCACCAGTGGCGCAGCGGGCTGGCCGGTGCCACCCGCGTTGGCTCAACCCATTCCCTCTGCGGTTAACCCGGGTATTGTACCCCGCTTATCAGCGATGGTCGGGCTGATTAAAGCGAATAAAAACTACACCGATGCCATTGGTAAAGATTTATGGTTAATCGGGTCAGCACATGTTATTGATCCTAGCGCCTGGAAACCTATTTTAAGTACCCAGAATCAAGCCGGTCATCCGATTATTGTCTGGACCAAAGGTAATGCAGCTGCGATAGAAATTTGGGTGGATCGGGGTGATGGCAATAATTTTGGCTTTTTAACCATCAATACCGAACCCAACACGATGGATAAATGGCCACTTCCAGTACCTGGCAAAAGTCAAACGTGGCAATATAAAGCCATCTATTTATTACATGATGAACAGGTTGGGCAATGGAGTGACGTGATGAGTATGTCAGTGGGCGGGTGATGAGTCTAGCTATTTGACAGTCATTGCTTTAGATTGCCTGACTCCGACATTTTTGTAACAGTATGTAACAAATTCAGTATTTGTTACATACTGTTACAAATCTAATCGGTGACATTGAGTACATTCGATTAAAATATTTAAATAAGAATATTTCTGGTATTGTTTAGCACATACGACATACTTTCAACCACCTCGCTCTAGCATAAACAGTGCGATCAATTTGAATCTTTCAGAAACAGCTATCAATAGCTAAATCAATTATCAATGAAGAATAAATATTACAACTTTGAAATTTTCTTTCTGTTGCTAATGTTGCCGATATTAGTCAGCGTCACGTACCTTGCGATCCGTATCCCGGCAGTTGAACAGGAATCCAACAACAATCTGGAAAGTATTCTCCGGCTTAAGACCGGGCAGATTGAGAGCTGGTTAAGAGAAAGACAAGGTGACGGCAATTCTTTAGAAGAATCAGTTTATTTAGCACAAGGTATCCAACAATTCATAAAGCATCCAAACGATTCATTTATAAATCGTGCCCTGTTAAAGCGGTTTGGCTCACTTAAGAGGAGCTATGATTATGAAAGTGTCTTGTTAGTGGATACGCAAGGTAAACTTTTATTCGGTCTAGGTAATCAACTGGATGTTTCCTCTGCGGTACAAACATTGTTTCCTCATGTTATCACTAACAAGGAAACAGAGCATACTGATCTGTACCGGGAAGAAAATGGTCATATTCATATGGATTGGGTAGTGCCTATTTTAGGTGGTCCAGTGGCAGAAGGGCCGGTTATTGCTTTTATTGTGTTGCGGATCGATCCCAATCGATTTTTTTATCCGATGATCCAATCCTGGCCGGTTCCGAGTAAGAGTGCTGAGAGCTTGTTAGTCAGGCAGGATGGCGATTCGGTTCTTTATATGAATGAGTTGCGGTTTAACAAAAACAGTGCGTTAAACTTGCGACAGTCTTTGAGCCAATCAACGCTGCCTGCAGTGATTGCAGTGGCTGCTGATAAATTGGGATTCGTGCAGGGTGTTGACTATCGTGGTGTGAAAGTTCTGTGTGGTTATAGTCCGATTGAAGGTACTCAGTGGCGACTGGAAGTTAAAATTGATCGGGAGGAAGTCTTGGCTCCTATGTGGAGCTTGCTGGGCTAGATCATGGGTATTCTATGTGTTGCCATCGTTGGAATGATGGTCGTTTTGTTTTATTTATTTCGCCAGCAAAAGATAACACAGCGTTTCACTCTTAAGGCAGAGAAGTCCAAATCAGATCAATTATTACAACAGTTTTATGAGCTGCCTTTTATTGGTATGGCCATTATAATCCCTGAAACCAATCAATTTCTAAGAGTTAACGACCGATTTTGTCAGCTATTGGGTTATACCCGAGAAGAGCTTATCAATATGACGTGGCAGGGTTTATTACACCCTGATGATCTGTTAAGCAATACTCAGTATCATCAGTTGTTGCAGGGTGAAATTAATCACTATGCGTTTCAGAATCGCTTTATCCGTAAGAATGGCCAGGTAATATTTGCTATGGTTGAAACACGATGCGTGCGGCAATCTGATAGCAAAGCGGAATATATCATTTCAACTCTTGAAGATATTACCAAAAAAATACTGACTGAAGCGCATATGGTAAAACTCAAAGAGTTTTATAAAAATCTCACGACTCTTAATGAGCAGATCCTCTATGCAACCGATGCGCAACAATTACTGGATAATCTCTGCCGAATACCGATTGAAAGCGGATTGATGACTATGGCCTGGATCGGTGTCGAAGATCCTGATAGTCAGAGCATTGTACCGCTCATTAAGTACGGACAAGGCCTTGATTATCTCGACCAGGTGACTATCTCAACTCGAGCTGATAGAGTCGATGGAATGGGAGTAGCGGGTACGGCTTACCGTGAGCAAAAAGCCAGTATAAATAATGACACTTCTAATAATCCTGCGATGGCTCTTTGGCGAGACCATGCGTTGGAGCATAACTGGCATGCCATTGCTAGTTTCCCGATTTTCCAGCACGGTAATATCTACGCCGTATTCACCGTGTACAACCCGGAAGTGAATTTTTTTGATGACGAAGTTATAACCTTAATCAATACCTTGGTCAGTGATGTGTCTTTTAAGCTGGATGCCATCGATGCTACCCAAGAATTAATCAGAAGTGAAGCGCGTAACCGTTTGCTTTTGGAATCTTCACCTAGTGGCGTTATTGGGATAGACATGGATGGTAGCACTACCTTCGTGAATCCGTCTGCAGCAAAAATGTTGGGATATTCTCCAGAAGAATTGACTGGAATCCCGATGCATGAAACGATCCATCATAGCCATGCCGACAGAAGTATTTACCCCTGGCAAACGTGTCCAACGCATTTCACACTAATAGATGGCAAAGTAAGAACGTTTGACAATGAAGTCTACTGGCGTAAAGATAATAGCTGCTTTCCAGTCGGTTACACAACCCATCCAATTTATCAAGAAGGCATCATTCAGGGAGCTGTCGTGGTGTTTCAGGATATCACCGAGCGTCTTTATATTAAGAAACAGTTGGCTGAAGAGCGTAAGCATCTGCAAAATATTATTGAAGGAACCAATGCCGGCACCTGGGAATGGAACCTGCAAACGGGTGAAACGAAATTCAATGAGCGTTGGGCTGAAATTTTTGGTTATCAACTGGATGAATTGGTACCCTTTACGATGGAAAGCTGGGAGCAATTCGTTCATCCGGATGATTTAAAGCGTTCCAATGAACTGATGCAAAAGCACTTGTCTGGTGAACTCGATTATTATGAATGCGACTTACGGATGCACCATAAGGACGGTCACTGGGTGTGGATTTCGGATCGTGGTAAAGTCACCCAACGCGATGAAGGCGGCGCCCCGCTAATCATGAGCGGCACCCACATTGATGCCAGTGCGCGTTGCGAAGCAGAAGAAACCTTACGAAAAGCGCATAAGGAAGAACTCGCCATTTTTGATGCAGCGACCTCGGGCATTATACTCATTAGCAATGAATTTATCATTCAACGCTGCAACCAAAAGCTGGAGACTATTTTTGGTTATGCTGCTGGTGAACTCATAGGACAACATACCCGCATTTGGCACTTGGACCAAACGACTTGTGACAAGAAAGGTGTAGACATTTACAAGCAGATTAAAGGAAATCTCGTTGAGCGTATGGAGCTGGAATTGGTTCGCAAGGATGGTAGCTTGTTTTGGGCTCGACTCTCCGGCAAAGTCCTTGATAACAATGATCCGACTAAAGGATTTGTCATCATCATTGATGACATTACTCAAGAACATGAAGTATTCGAACAGTTAGTTAAAGCAAGAGACATCGCCGAAGAAGCAACCCAGTTAAAATCAGACTTTTTAGCGAATATGAGTCATGAAATCCGTACACCGATGAACGGTGTATTAGGGATGCTGGAGTTATTGGGTGGCACGATGCTGTCGCCCAATCAGTTAGATTATCTTAAAACCGCCCAATCTTCTGGAGAAGCGTTGCTGGACATCATCAACGATATTTTGGATTTGACCAAACTTGAAGCCGATAAAGTTGAAATAGAGCAGGTTGAATTCAATCTGATTGATTTGGTCGAGGATGTTTGTGCTTTGTTATCTCATCGAGCCTATCCTAAAGGGCTGGAATTAAACTGTTCCTTACCCGCGACACTCCCTGCATTGTGGCACGGCGATCCGATGCGGATTCGGCAAGTGCTGACTAACTTATTGGGTAATGCCGTTAAATTTACCCAACTGGGAGAAGTGTCAGTCACAGTCCTACCCATCGTGGATGACACTAACCAAACAAGGATACGCTTTGAAATCCTTGATACCGGCATCGGCATCTCTGAAGACACTTTGGCTAGCCTTTTCAAACCTTTTATTCAAGCGGATAGTGCAACTACACGGCATTTTGGTGGGTCAGGTCTTGGCCTCTCCATCAGTAAAAAACTGGTAGAACTGATGGGAGGGAATATAGATGTTACCAGTACACTCCATTGCGGGTCCTGCTTTTGGTTTAGCTTACCACTGGTACAAAGTGAACGTAACCAGACCCAGCGACGTGCTTATGATATTTCCGGGAAACGTGCTCTGATTGTCGATGATAACGCAACCAATCGACAAATTTTAAACAATTATCTCAATAGCTGGGGATTATCAGTCAGCGAGGTAGATGACGGCAGCACCGCTTTAATGACTTTGCAAACCTTTGCCCTAGAAGGCGTTTGCTACGATTTAATCTTGCTGGACAACCAGATGCCTATCATGGACGGCTTAACCCTGGCAAAATGCCTGACCCAAATACCCATCCTGGCAGATATACCCATCATTTTATTAACTTCGGACAATCAAATTGAACCGAAAGATTATCAAGGTACGCATATTGTCCAGCGCCTGATGAAACCGTTACGGCAAATGCAGTTGTATGATGCGATGGTGAATGCCTTAACTGGGAATTTAAGTCTGGCGATAGTGGAACCTAAGCCAAAGACTCAACTGCCCAGTTTTGAAGGCAAAACAGTGCTCGTAGTAGAGGATAATAAAATCAATCAAAAGGTCATCGTGGCCAAACTGGCTAAATTCAACATCATTCCTGATGTCGCAGAAAATGGTCAAGTGGCACTCGACAAACTGATGAACAAGACTTACGATTTGATCTTCATGGATTGCCATATGCCGATTATGGATGGTTATGCGGCGACCGAAGCACTGCGTCAATGGGAGGCCGCTCACGGCTTACCTCATCAAGTCGTGATCGCACTCACCGCCAACGCACTAAACGGCGAACGTGAAAAATGTCTGGCAATTGGGATGGACGATTATGTCACCAAGCCAATTGACTCTGAACTCTTAATGCAACTCTTAATAGAACGGTTAGGCGTGCAGAGCTTATGACAATTATAGACCCCCCCGAAGGGTTACGAATAGTACAATTGATTAAGTGTCTGTAAGCGCTCAGGTGTACCGATATCCATCCAGAAACCAGAAAACTTTTGACCCGATACCCTTTTATGACTAATCGCCTGACGTAATAAGGGCCCCAATTTACTACTTCCAGCAGGAATGTCTTTAAATAAGTCTGGATGATATAACCCAATACCACTAAAAGTAAAAGGCTCGGCACTGTTATCTGTGACTAGTCCAAGGGTATCCAAGCCAAAATCACCGTGTTCATGATGTTGAGGATTATCAACCAAAACCAAATGAGCTAGATCGACCGGTTGATCTACCAGGGTTTCAAAAGGAAAGTTTGTCGCAATATCGCCATTAACAACCATAAATACTTCGTTACCCAATAAAGGTAAGGCGTTAATAATGCCACCCGCAGTCTCTAAGCCCTGCTCTCCTTCAGGTGAATACTGAATATTGGCACCGTAGCGCAGTCCATCACCTAAATAATCTTCAATTTGCTGTCCCAGATGGGCATGATTAATGATGATGTCTTTAAAGCCAGCCGAGACTAATTGGTTAAGCGTGTGCTCAATGATGGTTTTACCACCGACAGGCAGTAAAGGCTTAGGTGTCACATCCGTCAAGGGACGCATCCGCTCACCTCGTCCTGCTGCCAAAATCATCACTTTCATAGTCATAAAGCCTCGTTGATATCGTTATTCTTTACAATAAAAAGCGTGTCATCAAGCAGCGGTTTTATCTGATGTTGCAAAAACTCACCAAACTCCTCTAGCTCTGGATAACTGGAACACACTGTCATCACGTAATTGAATGTGCGGGGTATGTCTTGAAGATAAGTTGATTTATCATCTCTTAAATGTAACCTTGAAAAAATACCAATCGCTTTAAGATGACGTTGCATTCCCATTAAATCAAACCATCGTTTAAACTGGGCATATGGACACGCTATCAATCCGGCTTGCACTAAACGTTCATAATAAACCGTCATCCACTCTTCAACTTGAGTCTCGGGCCAGGCAATATAACAGTCTTTTAATAATGAGACTAAATCATAAGTAATCGGACCGACTACAGCATCCTGGAAATCAATAACGCCAGGTGAATCTTCAGTTAATACCATAAGATTTCGTGAATGATAATCTCGATGCACACACACCTTGGGTTGCTCAAGTGCTGAAATGATCAACTTTTCACAGACTGCTTCCCAAAGTGTTGCGGGGATCTGTACATCCAGTAATTGAGTCAGAAACCACTCATTAAATAGAGTGAGTTCTCTTTGTAAAAGTGGAACATCATAGGATGGCAGACCACACCCATTAATATCGGTCAGCAATTGCAACTTAAATAGTGCATCAAAAGCGCATTGATATAAGTGGGTGGCATTATCTACATTCAGTACATCCAGATAGCACTGAGAGCCAAAATCTTCTAATAATAAAAAACCATCGTTTAAGTTTTGTTCGAAAATAGTGGGGACATTGACTTGAGATTGCGCTAATATTCCTGCAACCTTTATAAATGATGCTATATTTTCTTTTTCTGGTGGCGCATCCATAACGATATAGTGCCCCTCGACTACCGTCACTCTAAAGTAACGTCGAAAACTGGCGTCACTAGACGCGGGTTGGCAGGTATTAATAATCAATAATAGATCATTCTCAAGCCAATCCAGCATGGATAGTATTCTTAAATCGTTGGGTATCATGATTTTGGTTAGATTATTTATAACGCTGAGATAAATTGAGGTAAAATTGTAGCCTGAGCATTTTATTCGATTTACGATCCATTACGCTACTAACTTATTATCATCTATGCTTCGCCGTTTATTTCTAGTTTTTTTACCATCAATTACCGCTTCTACCAGCTTTGCGAATGAAGCATCGTGGAATTGCGAGCAAAATAAAGATACCAAAGAATGGGTTTGTATTGGTGATAGCAATAATCAACCTGCTAAAGCAAAAGAAGCAGCGCCCGCTGAATCTCAAAAGCCCATACAACCGGCCTTAACTGAAACGCCTAAAGTAGCTGAACCCGTTCCTGAGAAAAAATCAGTTTTACCCGCATCAGATGAAAACACAAAACCCATTGTCTCAGAACCGAAGATCACTCAAAGCACACCTAAGGCTATAGAGACTCAACCTGTAGAAACTATTAAGCCTGATCAAACCGTAGTTGCCACACCCAGAAAGCAACCGGCAATGGCGAGGAAACCAGGTAATAACTCTGAACAATCTGCATCAAGCACTCCAAAATCGGCGCCAGAAAATACCCAAACAACAGAAGCAATGGGTTCTAAATCAGGCTGGAACTGTAATTCTCAAAAAGGGGATGCAAATTGGAATTGTCAGCAAGTTGGGTCAGTGCCAAATGACAATGCTGAACCCGAAGTAGCGTCACCTACTCCCAAAGAAAAGACCTCGCCATTCATATACGAAACGCCAATGCTTAGCCTATTGGAGCCGGCTTTTAATCGTCAGCAGGAACAGGTTTTTAATACACTTACTTCTCAACTTGCTTATGATCCCTGGCAAAGTTGTAACGCCGAACGCGGCACAAAACAGAATTTCGTCTCAAAAGCCTCTGAACGAGAAACCGCACCGATGGAAGTAAAATCCAACTATGCGGAAATGTACGACAATGAAATTGGCGATTACTCTGGCAATGTTAAAATGTCACGGGCTGATCAACAATCTGTTTCAGAAAAGGCTAACTACAATAGTCTTTCTCAGGTACTTGACCTGCATGGCGATGTCTACTACCGAGAAGATGAACTCGCCTTACATACGAATACCGCTATGCTCAACTTAGCCACAGACGAATACAAGTTAAGAGATGCACAATTTATTGCGGCAACAGCTCCACTGAGAGGCCGTGCAAAGCTCTATAATAAAAAGAGTAAAACCTTTTCAGAATACAAAGATGTTGCCTACACCAGTTGTCGCCCAGGCAATCAGGACTGGGTGATTCATAGTTCTGACATGACTATGGATAAAACAACCGGACAAGGGACCGTTAAGAATGCCTGGATGGAGTTTAAAGGTGCACCGGTTTTTTATACCCCCTACATGGCGTTTCCAATTGATAATCGCCGACTATCCGGCTTTTTAATGCCCTCGTTTGGTAACACCAAGTATAGTGGATTTCGTTTTTCAACCCCCTATTACTGGAATATAGCACCTAACTATGATGCGACTATTGCCCCTCGGGAAATGACCCAAAGAGGCCTGTTATTATCAGGTCAATTCCGTTATCTGACTGAACAATCCAGAGGTAGAATAGGCGCAGAATTTATGCCCAATGACAGTCAAACCAAATCGACTCGTTACCTTGGCTCTATTAAAAATACCTCAACGATTACCCAAAACATCCATTCAAATTTAGATTTGAATTATGTATCAGATAAAGAATACTTCGCTCAATTAGGTAGCGCCTTAAGCTTTTCAAACGCTAACTATTTAAAAAGTACGGGTGACCTTTCTTATGCAGGACAAGGTGTTAACCTGGTTGGCTCGTTTGCTAATTACCAGGCGATTAATACGACGTTGATTAATACACCATTGCCATATCGTGTGTTACCGCGTATTAATCTTAATTTGAATCATTCATTCAGTTTCATGCCCCTGAACACGACCATGGAGAATGAATATGCCCATTTTCAACAAGCCAGTCTGGTTGACGGTCAACGTATCAACGTCAAGCCTTCGATAAGTATTCCGCTGCAAACTGCCAGTTCTTACTTTACGCCTAAACTTTCTTTGCAACAGACTAATTATATGCTTTCTAACGTAAAAGCAGGCAATACCCTACCAGATGCACCTAACTCCGTCTCCAGAACACTACCCCTGTTTTCTGCTGATACAGGTATGAGTTTTGAGCGTAATCTTAGTATTGGCAGCACTGACTTATTACATACCATTGAACCTCGCCTGTTCTATTTGTATGTGCCTTACAGCAATCAGCAAAATATCCCTGTATTCGATACAGCGCAATATGATTTTCAATATTATTCCATGTTCCGCGAAAACAGCTTTAGTAGCTCAGATAGAATACAAGATGCTAATCAGGTAACAACAGCCTTAACTTCGCGACTGATTGATGATAAATCAGGATTGGAACGACTCAAATTGAATGTGGGTCAAATTATGTATTTTCGTAACCGGAACGTTACCTTGCAATATGGACAAACTCCCGTTATCGGTAGTCAGGTACAAACCAATCGTACATCAAATTTAGTAACCGAATTATCGAGTGAAATAACTCGCCAGATATCAGCCACCTCTGGCATACAGTGGAGCACTCAATATAACAATATTCAACGAATAAATGGCGCAATCCACTTTGCTACCAAAACAAATGAAATATTTAATATCGGCTATCTCTATAGAAAAAACCCGTTAGTACCTGATGGTAGTAATGATATAACCCAAGCAGATACTTCGTTTCGTTATCCTATTTATGACAACTGGAGCGCTATGGGTCGATGGCAATATTCATTACTTTATAATAAAACGCAAGATGCCTTCTTTGGCGTAGAAAAAGAAAATTGTTGCTGGCGTTTTCGCATTGCTGTCAGACGCTACATTAACAACATTGCAAACGCTAACAGTGCCCTTGCTACTAACAACACCCTCACCGGTACGGCTCAAAATGGAATATTTTTCGAATTTGAATTAAAAGGCTTATCTGCTATGGGAGATGACATGGATACCTTCTTGAGAAATGAAATTTATGGCTATCGTGGATACCAAAAATGATTAATAAACGCTTATTAAATATAACCATCCTTTACTTACTAACAAGCATTCTATTAATCAGCAGCCATTCAGTCTGGTCTGAAACATTGGGCAAAATTGCGGCCATTGTTGAAGACGATGTCATTTTAGAACAAGAACTCGATAAGGAAGTGGCAGCTATTGAACAAAGAATACGTGCCAGTCAGTCTCAAATGCCCCCTGAATCTATATTACGCAAGCAGGTTTTAGAAAAGATTATCATTGATAAACTTCAGCGCCAGCTCGCTGAAAAGGCCGGTATATCAGTTACTGAAGACATGCTTAATAGTTCTGCGGCTGATATCGCACAACGCAACAATATGTCTCTAGAACAATTCAGAGAAGAACTACAGCGACAAGGCATGTCTTATAAAGACTTTTTAGATAACATGCGTAATGAAATTATCATTAACCAGTTACGTGCAAGAGAAATAGGTGGTCGGATTAAAGTGACAGATAGAGAGGTCGATCACTATCTGGAAACTCAAGGAAATATTAAAAATGAGCAAGTGCAATATCATCTGGGTCACATTCTTATTGCCGTTAAAGAAGGTGCTTCAGCTTCCGAAATCCAGAGCGCACAAACTAAAGCCCATGAATTAGTAAAAAAGCTGCGTGCTGGAAAAGATTTTGCTCAAGAAGCGATAAGCGAATCAAACGATGACAATGCCCTCAAAGGTGGTGATTTAGGATGGAGATCAATCAATGACATCCCTACCCTATTTACTGCTGAAGTCAGTAAAATGCATAGTGGTGAAATTGCTGACCCTATCCGCAGCCCTAGTGGTTTTCACATTATTAAAATGCTGGAAATCAAGGATTTTGATGACCATATGATCACCAAAACAAAAGTTCGTCATATTTTGATAAAAACTAATGAGCTAATCGACGATGAAGAAGCTAAAAAGCGATTATTAGCCTTTAAAGAGAAAATTGCAAATGGCGATGACTTTGCAACACTCGCACGTGCTAACTCCGATGACAAAGGTTCTGCATTAAAAGGCGGCTCTCTCGATTGGGTAAGTCCTGGTGACTTGGTTAAGCCTTTCGAAGATGCAATGGGAAAACTAGAAATCAATCAAGTAAGTGACCCGGTGCAATCGCAATTCGGCTGGCACCTAATCCAGGTGACTGATCGTCAAAATAAAGATAACAGTGCAGAACATAAAAAAAATCTTGTTAGAGATGCTATTCGTAAACGTAAAATAGAAGAAGAAACTGAACTTTGGATGCGTAAACTCCGAGATGAAGCTTATGTAGAAATTTTCCCATGAGCGTTACAAAAACTTAACTATGGCTCACTACACAAATAAAGAAACACCGCTGAAAAATAGACTACAGAAAATTCTGGCGATAGAGAATCTAGAAACTCAGCGTAACTTTATTAAATCCATAAGTCATGAACTGGAGATTGACAGCTTAACGTGTGCTGCTGCGCTTGT
The DNA here is from genome assembly GCA_903859415.1 of uncultured Methylococcaceae bacterium. Classification (GTDB taxonomy): domain Bacteria; phylum Pseudomonadota; class Gammaproteobacteria; order Methylococcales; family Methylomonadaceae; genus Methylobacter_C. The sequence continues at coordinate 54,555 of CAIOMN010000058.1, read as the reverse complement.
CTATTTAACCCAACAGATCGAAACACCCGCCCCCGCACCTAAAGATAAAAATTTGGACGGTCATTTACCCACAAAGAACAAATCATTCATCGTTAAAATGGTTCGTTATAGACTAGATGTAGGTTCAGATCACTCCATTACCACTGAACAACTGAAAAAAGTTCTGATAGAAGAATCCGGTGTCGATAAAAACAACATTAATAATATTAATATTCAGCGCAGCTATACACTGATTGAACTTCCCGACGAAATGCCTCCAGATATTTTTCAGCATTTGAAATCAGTAGAAATTAATCAGCATAAACTCGATATAAAAAGAGTAAAAATGCGTAATAACAAAAAGCGCGGCAATAACCAATTACGTAGAGGTCGAAAGCGAGATGTTAATATGGAACCTAAAAGCCAAGACACCCCCTCCGGCAATATTAAGAAGTTGATCGATAAATAATTTATAGGCTTGTTAAGATGTCAAATATAACTTCCTCACTACCCATGCTGGGTTGGCGTGAATGGGTGGGTTTACCAGAACTCAACATCAGTCAAATAAAAGCAAAAATTGATACAGGGGCACGCTCCTCTGCATTACATGCATTTGCGATAGAACCTTATAGAAAGGACGGGCATCGTTGGGTTATGTTTGCCATCCACCCTAAACAACGGAACTCTGATATTTTTATTGAATGTCATGCGCCTATTAAAGATAGACGCATTGTGTCAGACTCTGGGGGTCATAAGCAACGGCGCTATGTGATAGAAACTCAACTGATCTTAGGCCAATCAATTATAAATGCTGAAATGACCCTAACCAATAGAGATAGTATGTTATTTCGTATGCTGATTGGTAGAACAACCATGAATAATCGTTTCATTATTGACCCTAATGCCTCCTATTTACAAAGCAAACCAAATAATCCCATTCACATTCCATAAAGACTGAATGAGTTTATGATTGACTTTATTAAGCCATCCCTATAGAATTCAATCAGCTTGAAAATTGTTTTACCGTTATGCTTATCTCTACGAAGTTTTTCCTATATTGCTCGTCCTGTTTATCATAAGTAATTCTTAAATTTCCCAGCGCTACCAGCCCCTAAAGGCTTCAATTACATATTTTACATAGGACTAAAAATGACTACTGGTATAGTTAAATGGTTTAACGCTGAAAAAGGTTTTGGCTTTATTCAACAAGAAAATGGCCCTGACGTTTTTGTTCACTTCCGTAACATCAACAGTTCTGGCTTTAAATCGCTTGATGAAGGTCAAAAAGTACAGTTTACTGTTACACAAGGCCAAAAAGGTCCACAAGCAGAAGAAGTAACTCTCATCTAATGCTGTAAAAGCGGTAGCCTTGATCTATAGGCTATCGCTTACCACCACTATCCCTCTAGTTACAATTCCAATAACCCTGAAACACTCCAAAACTGCTTAACAAATGGCAGCAAAAATTAAATCCTAAGTATTTCTTGTACAGCCTACTATAAATAGGTCTTTAAATAGGTCTTTCACTGTAGATTTCTCCTTATATATAGAAGTTTAAAAACCTAGTAATTGTGTCTTTTACACAAAAATCTTCTTGTGCTATGCTATCCCACTATTTTAAGGTAGCACGAAGGATGCGTGTTGTTTTAACAAGCAGAATTGCCATTGAGAGCAGAGAATGACTGAATCCACCACAATACAAGCAGCATTGCAAACTATTATTACAGCGCTCAAAGATAAACCGGGGGCGCTACTGCCTATTTTACATGCCGTACAGGATGAATTAGGTTATGTACCTGTCGATAGCGTTCCGACTATCGCGAAAGCACTCAATCTTTCTCGCGCTGAAGTTCATGGTGTCATCAGCTTTTACCATTATTTTCGTGACACCCCACCAGGAAAACAAACAATCCATGTTTGCCGAGCTGAATCGTGCCAGGCAATGGGTGGCAAACACCTGGAAAAACATATAAAAGAAAGCTTAGGTATCGATTACCATGAAACCACGCAAGATGGAAAATTTTCTCTTGAACCGGTTTATTGCTTAGGCAACTGCGCTTGCTCACCTGCCATACAAATCGACCATGACGTTTATGGGCGCGTTTCTACAGATACTTTTGACCGCATTATCAATGAAACAGAGGAACTTGCATGAGTATTACAATTTATGTCCCATGCGATTCAAGTGCTGTTTCAATTGGCGCTGATCGTGTTGCCAAAGCAATTTCCAAGGAAGCTGAAAAACGTAATATTACTATCCAATTAATTCGTAACGGATCGAGAGGCCTCTATTGGCTAGAGCCGCTGGTTGAGGTTCTTACGGAAGAAGGCAGAAAAGCTTATGGCCCCGTTCAGGCCGCAGATGTAGCTAGTCTTTTTGATGCAAACTTTACTGAAGGTGGTGCTCATCCACTCTATTTAGGCTTAACTGAAGAGCTGGATTATTTAAAAAAGCAGCAACGTTTAACCTTTGCCCGTATTGGTATCACTGACCCCGTTAGCTTGGAAGATTACATTAAACTTGATGGCTACAAAGGACTCAGTAATGCCCTTAACCAATCGCAAGGCGAAATTGTTAAAGCGGTAACTGACTCTGGGTTACGTGGTCGCGGTGGCGCTGCCTTCCCGACTGGCATAAAATGGAATACCGTTCTTAATACACCTTCTGAGCAAAAATATATTATCTGCAATGCTGATGAGGGTGACTCTGGCACTTTCTCTGACCGCATGGTGATGGAAAGCGATCCTTTTGTCTTAATTGAAGGTATGACGATTGCCGGCATTGCTGTAGGTGCGACTCAAGGCTATATTTACTTGCGCGTAGAATACCCTCATGCTCATATCGCTCTTAACACTGCCATTCAAAAAGCCTATGAGGCCGGTTATTTAGGTGACGATATTCAAGGCAGTGGTAAAGCATTCCATCTTGAAGTGCGTTTAGGTGCGGGTGCATATGTCTGTGGCGAAGAAACCTCTCTTATGGAAAGTTTAGAGGGCAAACGTGGATTAGTTCGTTTTAAACCCCCCTTACCTGCAATCAGTGGCTTGTTTGGCAAACCAACTGTTGTTAATAACGTTATTTCTTTAGCCTCCGTGCCCATTATTTTAGATAAAGGCGGAGATTACTATCGCGATTTTGGCATGGGACGCTCACGCGGTACACTGCCTCTTCAACTTGCGGGTAATATCAAACACGCTGGACTGGTTGAACTTGCTTTTGGCGCGACATTACGTGAACTACTTTATGATTTTGGTGGTGGCTCAGCATCTGGTCGCCCAATCAAAGCAGTACAAGTTGGTGGCCCGCTAGGGGCTTACTTACCTGAATCACAATTTGATACCCCTTTAGACTACGAAGCTTTTGCTGCAAACTGGACTGTATTAGGGCATGGTGGCGTTGTAGTTTTTGATGATACGGCCAATATGGCGGAATTAGCTCGTTACAACATGGAATTTTGTGCAATTGAGTCTTGCGGCAAATGCACACCTTGTCGCATAGGCTCTACTCGTGGATACGAAGTGATGGATGATATTATTGCCGGCAAAGAACTAGGCAGAAACATTCCGTTACTCCGTGATCTTTGCAACACTCTGCTTAACGGCTCGCTTTGTGCTTTAGGGGGGATGACCCCTTATCCTGTATTAAGTGCATTAAATCATTTTCCCGAAGACTTCGGTCTAAATGAAAAAGTAAACGCTGCCTGATAACGACGACTCGAGGAATCCATCATGAGCATCAATAAAGAACAAGATTTTGGCACCCCTGCCAGTGAGTCAACTAAATTAGTTAACCTGGAAATTGATGGTTTTAAAGTATCCGTTCCAGAAGGGACTTCTATTATGCGTGCAGCTGCTTCTATCGGAATTGATATTCCCAAGCTATGCGCCACTGATAGCATTGAACCTTTTGGCTCTTGTCGTCTTTGCGTCGTTCAAATTGAAGGCGGACGCGGCATGCCAGCTTCGTGTACTACACCGGCGGCTGAAGGCTTAAAAGTTGTTACGCAAAATCAAAAACTGGCTGAAGTTCGTCGTGGCGTCATGGAACTGTATATTTCTGATCATCCATTAGATTGCTTAACTTGCTCCTCCAATGGTGATTGTGAGTTACAAGATATGGCGGGTGCAGTAGGATTGCGTGAAGTTCGTTACAATCCGGTTGAAACGCATCTTCATGCTGTTAAAGACGAAAGTAATCCTTACTTTAGCTTTGATCCCAGTAAATGTATTGTGTGTTCTCGTTGCGTAAGAGCCTGTGAAGAAACGCAAGGTACTTTTGCCTTAACTATTGATGGCCGTGGTTTTGATTCTAAAGTATCACCTGGCCAAAATGAAGCCTTCATGGACTCGGAATGCGTATCTTGTGGCGCCTGTGTTCAAGCTTGCCCTACCGCCACCTTAATGGAAAAATCGGTTATTGACCATGGTCAACCCGAACACGCAATTATTACCACCTGTGCCTATTGTGGTGTTGGCTGTTCATTTAGAGCTGAAATGAAAGGTGAACAAGTCATCCGAATGGTACCTAATAAGGATGGCAAAGCAAACCACGGTCATTCATGTATAAAAGGTCGCTTCGCTTTTGGATATGCAACTCATAAAGATCGCATTACTAAACCCATGATTCGTGCCAGCATTAAAGATGCATGGCAAGAAGTCAGTTGGGAAGAAGCCATTAACCATGCGGCTTCTGAATTAAAACGTATTCAAGCAAAATATGGTAAAAACGCTATTGGTGGCATTACTTCCTCACGTTGCACCAATGAAGAAGCCTATCTTGTGCAAAAATTGATTCGTGCCGGCTTTGGCAATAACAATGTTGATACCTGCGCACGAGTTTGTCATTCGCCTACAGGATATGGACTAAAACAAACATTTGGTGAGTCTTCAGGCACACAAAACTTTGATTCTGTGATGAAAGCAGATGTTATCGTTCTTATGGGTGTAAACCCGACCGATGGCCATCCTGTGTTCGGTTCAATGATGAAGAAACGCTTACGTCAAGGCGCAAAATTAATCGTTATCGATCCGCGCAACATCGATTTAGTTAAAACTGCCCACGTTCAAGCTGATTACCATCTAAAACTGCGTCCAGGAACCAACGTAGCAGTAGTCAACGCATTAGCTCACGTTATTATCACTGAAAATCTGGTAGATGAAGAATTTGTTAATGCTCGTTGTGACATTGCTTCATTTAATAAATGGCGCACCTTTGTTTCTGATGTTCGCCACTCACCTGAAAACACTGAAACTATCACCGGTGTTCCTGCTGCAGAAATGCGAGCAGCAGCCCGCTTATATGCAACAACCAAAAATGGCGCTTTTCATTATGGCTTAGGTGTCACTGAACACAGCCAGGGTTCCACGACAGTGATTGGCATTGCCAATTTAGCCATGGCAACTGGGAATTTAGGTCGCGATGGTGTAGGTGTTAATCCTTTACGTGGACAAAATAACGTTCAAGGTTCATGTGATATGGGATCATTTCCTCATGAGTTACCCGGTTATCGACATGTGTCTGACCCAGAAACACACGCCTTGTTTGAATCAGCCTGGCAAGCACCATTAAGCACTGAACCCGGATTACGAATTCCGAATATGTTTGATGCAGCTTTAGATGGTTCCTATTTGGGAATGTATATTGAAGGTGAAGACATTGCTCAATCAGATCCAGATATTATCCATGTCCACAATGCGTTACGCGCAATGGAATGTGTCATAGTACAAGATATATTCTTGAATGAAACTGCAAAGTTTGCACACGTGTTCTTACCCGGCGCTTCATTTTTAGAAAAAGACGGCACATTTACGAATGCGGAACGTCGTATTTCTCCTGTGCGTAAAGTGATGCGCCCCTTAGCTGGCTATGCTGATTGGGAAGTAACACAACTTCTATCAAATGCGTTAGGCTACCCTATGAATTATAGTCATCCATCTGAAATCATGGATGAGATTGCTCGCTTAACACCCAGTTTTAACGGTGTAAGCTATGACAAAATAACCGAATTAGGTAGCATACAATGGCCTTGCAACGATGAAACTCCTGAAGGCACTCCTATCATGCATAAAGATGAGTTTTTGCGTGATGATGGTAAAGGGTTGTTTATGTTGACGGAATATGTCGCAACTAGAGAAAAAGTAACTCAAAAGTTTCCCTTGATATTAACTACGGGTCGTATTTTATCTCAATACAATGTGGGCGCCCAAACCCGTCGGACTGAAAATAATGCTTGGCATTCAGAAGACATATTAGAAATTCATCCTCATGATGCCGAAGATCGTGGCGTAAACACAAATGACTGGGTGGGTATTAAAAGCCGTGTTGGTGAAACCGTGTTGCGTGCTTTGGTGACTGATCGGGTTCAGCCTGGCGTTGTCTACACTACGTTCCATTTCCCAGAATCCGGGGCTAATGTTATCACCACTGACAATTCGGACTGGGCAACTAATTGCCCTGAGTATAAAGTTACTGCCGTACAAATTACGAAAGTACTTCAACCTTCTGAATGGCAAAAAGAATACCAGGCTTTTTCAGAGTTGCAATTAGATTTGCTTGAGCAAGGCATTAGTAATGGTTCATAACAATTATCAAAACGAGCATCCTCATCACCCATCTTAACAAGTGGGTGTAAGTTGAATCGTGGATGAGTTATTATTAGATTTGGGCTGGCCCAGTTATCAAGAATTTACTGTTGATCGCTGGAAAGGTGGATTACATGAGCAAAAACTGGACTATGTTGCTGAAGAAGTCCCTATTTCTTTAATTTATAATGGATTGCCTCATGTCGTTATGCTGGCAACTCCAACAAATCTTGAAGAATTTGCATTAGGGTTTAGTATTACTGAAGGCATTTTGAAAAATCCGCAAGAACTCTTTTCAACACGGATTTATAACCGTTCTAATGGGATCGAAATTCAATTAAAGATTCCAGACCATCGGTTTCAATGCATGTCGGATAAAGGCCGTAATTTAACTGGACGAACGGGTTGCGGTCTCTGTGGTGCAAGTACGTTAAATCAGGCTATTCGTCAACCTAATGCGGTTGATGGTAACCTTGTACTATCTGCTACTGATTTACGCGCCGCACTTTCAGAACTGCATCAACACCAAAATCTCAACCGAATTACGGGCGCTATTCATGCAGCTGCCTGGGCAGTTCCGAGACAAGGTATAATTGATATTAGAGAGGATGTGGGAAGACATAACGCGTTGGATAAATTGATTGGCTTTCTGTTACGAACTGGAAAAGACCTTTCAACAGGATTTGTTATCGTTACTAGTCGAGCAAGCTATGAAATGGTCCAAAAAACAGCATGGGTAGGCATTAACCTACTGGCGGCTATTTCTGCGCCTACTGGTTTAGCCATACGACTTGCCAATGACACGGGCCTTACATTAATTGGCTTTGCTAGAGATGATCAGCATGTTATATACACCCATCCTCAGCGTTTAACCCATAACAACGATGTATTATGAGCAATAAAATCGAAACCCTTATTAGAATGGCCAATGATATTAGTGATTTTTTTAATGCCGAACCCGATAAAGAGATCGCTGCCAAAGGTGTGATCAATCACATCACAAGATCATGGGATCCCAGAATGCGTAACGACATTATTGCGTATTTGCACGAAGATGGATCACACTTAAGCGACTTGGCTAAAAACGCCGTATCTCGACTTAGTTAAGGAAAGATAGCTTTATAACCTAAACCGTTACATCTCAGAAACAATGACTGACCCCGCAAAAACCAACCGAAGCTTATCTTGGACATTATTATTTGCGGGGACATTATTTGTCAGTGCATCACTGATGTTTGTTCTGCAACCCCTGTTTGGTAAAATCCTTTTACCTTTACTAGGCGGGTCACCTGCAGTTTGGAATACCTGCATGGTGTTTTACCAAACCATTCTGTTTTTAGGCTATCTATACGCCCATACACTTTCTACTCGATTTAGTCAGCATCGGCAAATACAGATACACACTGTTGTTATTCTGATCAGTTTCTTAGCGTTACCACTCGCCTTACCTGAAAATACTGCTCCGCCCACTGAAAGCAATCCCACATTCTGGCTGCTCTGGACACTACTCCTTGCTATCGGACTACCTTTTTTTGTGGTGTCAACCACGGCGCCCCTGATACAAAAATGGTTTGCCAATGTTGGCCATCAAACGAGTGATGACCCTTATTTTCTTTATGCAGCCAGTAACACAGGCAGTTTGATTGCACTGCTCAGTTATCCTTTCTTGCTTGAGCCCAGCATTGGAGTAACTCATCAAAAAACTTACTGGAGTATAGGTTATGGCATATTGTGTCTGCTTATCGCAGGCTGTGCAGCTATTTTATGGAAAAGTAAACAAAACCAAGCTATTACACAAAAACAAACTAGCGAGGTAAGCCCACTCAGTCTCTTTACAAAACTTCACTGGCTAGTGTTAGCGTTTGTACCCTCAAGTTTACTTTTAGGTTTAACCAATTTTATCAGTACTGACATAGCGTCAGTACCTCTGCTATGGATAATCCCATTAACAGTTTACTTACTATCCTTCGTTATTGTATTTTCCAAATGGAATGACAAAATACATCCGACCATAGTTAAGCTACAGCCACTATTCTTAATACCCTTTATAACCTACGCCTTTATTAATCCGGCTGATTTACCTTATTGGGCGTATCTGATTCTACACCTGATTGCATTTTTCTTTGCTGTCATGGTCTGCCATGGTGAACTGGCTAAAAACAGACCCAACACCCAGCATTTAACAACGTTTTATTTGATTATGTCTTTTGGTGGCATGTTAGGTGGTATGTTTAATACCTTTGTGGCGCCATTCATATTCAATGGAATCTATGAATACCCCATCATGATAGTTGCTGCATTATTACTACGCCCCAGGCCGAGCAATTCAGTTAAAAATGGATTAATGCTGCAAATAGCAATCCCTGTTCTGTTAGTCATTATTGGCTTGGTTCTTTATGTAAACATTGAAGATTTACTGCAATATTTTGACATTATAGTCATCAGCTTAATTCTGCTAACCCTGACCACCTTTTTTCTTAGAACCAAACCCGTTGCATTTGCTTTAACAACAGGTGCCATTATTTTTCTTTCCCTAGGATTACATGGCCTATCGTCACATACCCTTTACCAAGAACGCACTTTCTTTGGTGTTCTCGCAGTAAGAGAAAGTATACTGACTTCGGAACAAAATAAACCAGAAACCTATCACGAGCTTTTTCATGGTACCACTAAACATGGCGCACAACGACTACCAGAAGCCATTGCAACAATTCCGCTAACCTATTACAGTCGCCCCGGCCCAATGGGACAGCTATTTAAAGAATATGACAATAACAATCAAGACTGGACTATCGGTATCGTAGGTCTCGGTGCAGGGGCCTTAGCTTGTTATGCCAAACCTTCACAACACTGGACTTTATACGAAATCGATCCATTGGTTGTGGACATTGCCAGTAATCCAGACTATTTCAGCTATTTAAAACGCTGCTCACATGACTCTAAAATGAGCATCGGCGACGCGCGTTTATCTTTAGAAAAAGAGCCTGATGGCAAATTCGACCTGTTAATTATGGATGCATTTAGTTCAGATTCTGTACCCACCCATTTACTGACTAAAGAAGCTATTGAGCTATATTTTAAAAAGTTAAAGCCACAAGGCATACTAGCTTTTCATATTACAAACCGACATCTATTACTCAAGAAAGTATTATCTATTCACGCTGAAGAGATGCATTTTTCAGCGCTCATCGAAGAGTTTAAGCCACAACAAGAGTTACCTTTAGTCGTTGCAACTGACTGGGTGGTCATGGCCAAAGATCCTCAAACCCTTAGCCAATTAAGTCTAAGTCGCTTAGGTAATTGGCAAAAAATGCCATTATATTTTGACATGCAACCCTGGACTGATGACTTCACTAATATTGTCAGTATTTGGAAGTAAGTATCTACTTAAGAGCTCAGCATAAAAGATTAGATGGCTATAATTACTATTAAGCACTATAATGAACAGGTTAGTGGACAGTATTGCGCTTAAAGCGAGACTTCTATTTAATAAAAAGTTTTGCACTTTAATCAGCACTTCTCAAAAATTCCATCCGTTTTTTCCTTTTTGTGCCCGGTATGATTTGCAATAAAATATTTACATTCATTTATTGAGGACGTTACATGGCAACAGGTACGGTCAAGTGGTTCAACGAATCTAAAGGATTCGGTTTTATTTCTCCTAGTGATGGCAGCGCTGATGTATTCGTACATTTTTCTGCAATTGCAAGTGATGGCGGTTTTCGCACTCTAGCAGAAGGTCAAGCAGTAAAATATGATGTGGAATCAGGCGCAAAAGGTCCACAAGCTTCAAATGTAACTTCAGCATAAACTGACATTACTTTCTGACACCCAACCCCACCTAAATAACTGGCGGGGTTGTGGCGCAGCCGGTTTTTCCGGCCCATCAACTCACCCCATGAATTTAGGATATGTCTTTTGAAACGACTTTTTGTAGGAAACTTACCTAGCGAAGCCACAGAGGCTTCTGTTCAAGCTTTATTTTCAGAATATGGCAAAGTCCGCTCCATTCAACTTGTTTCCGATATCTTTAGCGGAAAATGTAGAGGTTTCGGCTTTATCGGAATGGAAGGTCACGAAGCAAGAGCGGCTATTGCAGCACTTGACGGCAACTTATATTGCGGCAAACCTTTAAAGGTTAAATTTGAAGAACCAGCTACTGGTAAAAACGGTAGACGTAATTAAAAAGCCTTGGGGCGACTAACCAGTCGCCCTTCCCTCTCTTGGCTTACTGAGCATCAACTAAAGATTTTTAGTAACCACCCCGTAATAACTAATCGCCTGCTAAAGTATTTAAAGTCAACACATAATCTAAACTCTTGCTATAGACGCTCAATAAACGCATCAGCCTGGATAATTTGATTATTTTCATGATTATTACTCAATGTCTTGTTATAGTATCCTAGGTAGTTATTAAGACAAAGTAACTGATTTTAATGATTGTCAAAAGGATTAGTTTAATTTATGAAAAGACTGATAAGCCTTTTAACCAGTATTTTTCTAACGGGATGTACTGTTGTGGGTATACGTAGCTCAGAAGAACCAAAATACCAGGTACTTAATGATTATGGGTCTATCCAGATCAGGCAGTATCCTGAACTTGTTATTGCCCAAACCGAAATTAATGCTGACTATAAAACCAGCAGTAACCAAGGCTTTCAACGCCTGGCAGGTTATATTTTTGGTAACAATAAAACCCAACAAAAACTCGCGATGACAGCCCCCGTTATTCAGGAACAGCAAGCTGAAAGCATTGCGATGACAGCACCGGTCATTCAACAAAAAACAGCAGACACCTGGCTGATGCGCTTTGTTCTACCCAAAGAATACACTCTTTTAACAGCCCCAATACCTCTTGATCCAACAGTAATAATAGCTGAAATTCCAAGTAAAAAAGTCGCTGTTCTAAACTATTCAGGCAGCTTGAGTGAACAAGGTATTAAAGAGAAATCTGAAGAACTGGATGCCTGGCTAAAAGCACATGGCTACTCTATTATTTCTGAGCCACAATCTGCAGCCTATGATCCGCCATGGACATTACCCTTTCTGCGCCGAAATGAAATCCACATTGAAATAAAATAATCAAAGGAACACATTATGCAAAAAACCCAAGGCTATGCTGCCCATAATCACACCTCTCCTCTTGCACCTTTCAACTTTGAAAGACGCGATCCCCTACCAAACGATGTACAAATTGAAATTCTCTTCTGCGGTGTTTGTCATTCAGATATACACCAAGTCCGAAACGAATGGGGTAATTCGACGTTTCCTATGGTGCCAGGTCATGAAATTGTGGGTAAAGTTACTCAAATAGGTAGCGATGTCACACAGTTTAAAGTCGGTGATAGCGTGGGGGTTGGCTGTATGGTTGACTCTTGTGGTGTTTGCCCGGAATGCCAGGAAGATTTAGAACAGTACTGCAATAACGCAGAATTTACCTACAATTTTCCGGACAAACATTCGGGGGGTACTAACTATGGTGGCTATTCTAAACAAATCGTCGTCAATCAAAACTTTGTTCTGCAGGTATCAGACAAACTGGATTTGGCCGCTACTGCCCCTTTACTCTGTGCAGGTATAACCACTTATTCACCCTTAAGACATTGGAACATTGGAAAAGGTGACAAAGTAGGTGTAGTAGGCTTAGGTGGTTTGGGTCATATGGCTATTAAATTTGCCCACGCCTTTGGCGCTCACGTGGTCCTTTTTACCACCTCACCCAGCAAGATAGACGATGCCAAGCGACTGGGAGCTGATGAGGTTGTGATTTCAAAAAATCCGGAAGAGATGGCACAGCACCTGGCCAGCTTTGACTTTATCCTCAATACCGTTGCAGCACCTCATAACCTCGATGCCTTTACCGCCCTCTTAAAGCGTGATGGAACCTTATGCCTGGTGGGCGTACCCGATCAACCCCATCCCTCGCCTTCGGTTGGTAACTTAATCTTTAAACGACGTAGCATTGCAGGTTCATTGATCGGGGGAATCAAAGAAACCCAAGAAATGCTCGACTTCTGCGCTGAACACAACATCACCTCAGATGTAGAAATCATTCCAATTCAAACCATCAATGAAGCTTATGAGCGAGTTTTAAAAAGTGACGTTAAATATCGCTTCGTCATTGATTTAGCCAGTTTGTAAGGATTTCGAAGCATCAAGAAGTTATCTGTTTTTAAAAAGTACAAGAACACCCGTATCAACTCTAATTGATAAAATTTGATTACCCACACTGAATTAGATTAGATCTCAAGTTATTTAACCTTACAACTGTAAATACTCTGATAAGACCATAATAAGCTCTTTAACTTTTTCAAGTGCGTTAGGTCGCCATGCTCGGGTAAAGCGTGCGTCCATACTGGTATGACGAATGGACTCTAACCATTCATAAACCGCTTTTTCAGGATAGCCTGCCGCACAAGCGGCTTGATGTAATAAGGTATATTCACGCAATAATTGTGTGCTGAAGGTTAAAGGATCATCTGAACCTATTGCAATGGCAATAGCTGGCGGTGCGTCTGGATCTGGAACAGGCGGACGTAAGCGCAAAATCGGATGATTACGCAAATCTAATAAATCCCCAATCAATAAATTACTGGAAGGATTGACTTCCACCACAATACCACTTTGAGCAATACCGCTACGCATGGCGTATTGTATGGCTTGTAATGCTACAACTTCACCACCACGAATAGGAATATCAATTAAGGTTTGTCCTCGTCTAAAACATTTTTCGTCATCGAGATAAGATTTTAGGATTTTGCTTACCTGATGCGGAGCGAGTATTTGCCTATCATTATGATCACGCCAGGTTCGGATGTTGTCTGCACAGTGTCTAAATGTATCAAAATGCCCTTCCACCGCAGGAGACGACGTAAAGGGGGGCACTAAAAAACGGTGCAGTATATGATGTGCTTCTGCAAGTTGCTCAACAGTATAACGTGTTGTGCCATAAACCAATTCCGATAACGAACGAATTTGATTCATCACCGTTTCGATACGTCCCGCAGGTGCGGCGGCGGCAAAACCTGGTTTGATACGATATTGCGTGTATAACCGCCATTCCCATACCAAATCCCACAAGCGCTCTTCTGCTGGCATGAGAATTGAACCCACTGATTCAGCCCACGTTTGCGGATCTACTCCTAAAGCGACCGCATGACCTAAACGCCCGGGTGTATTGCCAAGAATATAGTGTATCTGCTCATAGATACGCCGCAACCCTTCCAGCAAATGCCGAAAATCTTCACCCACATGGGCAGTCACCCGCAATGGTGGAGGGTGATGTTGAAACTTGCCTTCATTGGGTCTGGCAGAGGCTTTTGCGGCAGCATCGAGTACATGGCGAAATAAGGGAGTCAGCACCCAGGTGGGAACTCCTAATTCATCGGTCGCCACATCCAACCCGCGAATCACCCATAAACAGGACGGCACGGCCTCAATGAGTTCTGCTAAGGCACAGGCTTTGGCCGAGTTTTTAACGTGATAGGTAACATAACGCCCGTCATCATCACTATTATCGGGATTCTCTTTACGCGGTTCAGCGTAAGTATTTGCCCAAAAAGCGGCAGGGATACCATGTTCCCAATTTTTATGATCATCACGGTCTTTAACAAAATGAAACACTATACCCATTTCAGGATCAGTCATAGACTGATTACGCTGTTCTAATATGCGCTGCCAAGATTTCAGATGTCTTAATACTTCTTCGCCAATTTCAACAGCGGTGCTCGCTATGCTAGTACGAAATTCTATAGCACGAATTCTATGACCGCCTCCCGCAACGTGATAAGCCATTTCCAGTAGTATTGGATTGATAGGATTGCGCAAATCACTCAGACGGGCATAAAAACGAATAAACCATTGCAAACCACCGGTTAAAGGACGTTGCACCACAGCACGGTAATACTGACAACGAATACGAATGGTTTGCCACAAAATCCGTGCAAAGTATTTATCATAGTCATCTAAACCTTCATTAAGATACGCCATTGCCTGTCGCATTAACCAACGTTCACCGACATTTTCGCCACGCAGATTAAGCCGAATGGCAATAGGATCACAACGCTGAAAAGCATCTTCTACACTTTCAATAGGCTGATCATCAAAAGTTAATGCGGTCGGATGTATGTCAGCATACAAATCTCGCAGCAATTCTATATCAGGCAACTGTGTTGGGTCACCCGCCGCAAGCGCTTCCAGGGTGTGCTTAAGGATGTCTTTTTGTCGTTCTGACCAAGTGAGATGCGCTTCATCAAATTTTAAGCCATTCTGACCCGCATAAGAGTTAGGAACCGGTTTACCATCAAAAAATTGCTCGTTTAAAAAGCCTTTAAAATCCTGCTCTCCGCGTATTAAATGTTCAGCCAAGGCACAGCGGGCAATAGCTGCCGCCAATAACCAGCGTATCAGATATTTACCATCACCAAACGGTGCGCCCGGGCTTTCCAGTTGTTCCTCTTTGATATAAGAATTAGCAATCGCTGCCAATGCCGACACCCATAACAATGGAAAACTCATACCGGCACCGATATGTTGATGAATCTCAGCCACACCATCATCCAACAACCGTCGCAACAATAGCGGTGGATCAGTATCCACACGTACAGGCGCCGGTTCAACCCCCAATCCAGTGAGCAATATATCTTCTGGCAGGGTAATTGTTAGCCAATGATAATGCGCCTCCGCATCCAATGCAGATAACTCTGTGCTTTCTTCGATCTCAGTCGCACCTGCTCTAGGGACAAGATGAGCACGAGCTAAGCGTTTAAGATAACGGTGTAAAGGCACTGACTTATCTTGATGCTCACTATCAAACCAAGCTCTATCCCGTGCCGCAATCAGCCGATCCAATGACCAGCCTGTATGTTGTGCCAATGACGTTTCACAACTACGCCATAATTGATAAGTACGCGTGCCTTTATGAGTCAATGAATCAACCTCGATTTTGGGATCAAGTTCGATTAAGGAACAACGAAACGCCTCTTCACTCACCAAAGGAAACGCCGAAATCTCAGCGCGTAGATAGGCTTCTGGAACGCGACGTGGTGTCGGGGTGGTCGTGTCGGAGGAATGGATGGCAGGCATTTTAAAGGTTGCCTGCAGATGTTGGGCTTTCTAACTTATCGTACAAATCAGTGAATAATAATTTACCGATTGGATAGATAATTTTTTTAGTTACTCTTGTAGATTCTTTTATTGTTACTATAGGAGTTGTACCATTAGTTTCCGTCGTGGTTGTTTTGGTAATTTCAATGTTGCTATTATCGGCATCTTCAGGTTCTGGAAATTTTTCTTCTATTGTAGCCAGAATGAAGGCTGCATTTTTTGCCCAATGAGTTGTTAAAGTATCATTTTCATCCTTTTTATAGCCTAATGTCTTCCAAATAGTATCAAAGCGTTTTTTTGAAACGTCTGATTTTATGGGTACATACGCATAACTTAAAAAATAAATAAACTCTGTTTCTAGCCATCTTCCTGTTGCAAGCATAATGTCATAAGCTGCGGAGATAACTTTATCTTTTTTATTTTCCTTTAGCTCTTGTTCGAGTTGATACTTCTTAACTTCTTGTATTAAAATATAAAAACATCCAGCCGCTAGCATCACTTTTTTTTCAAACACATTGACATTTATCCTGCCGTCTTTAATCACAGTGATATCTTTTATTTTTTTTAGCTTGTTATCTGGTAATTTTGAATTAACAGTCTCGTCAATAGATGCTATGAGCTCAATAGAAGTTTTTAATACGCACAGAATCCAACCGGCGGCTAATAATCTAGTTACTGAATCGCCATCTTGTAAGTTAGCCTTAAGAATCTCTTTACGGAAATTTTGCCAACGCAAACTGAATATATTGCGCCCCCAAAAAAGCCCCCAAGCAGGAGGAAGCCATTTTATCGGCTTGATGTTTCTATATTTTCCAGCTTGTATGACGGAGTGATTCACTGTAACGTTAGGATAATTATCATCCAACTTAGCCCCCCCAATTACATAACTACTTGCTTCTGCTTCGGCAAGTGCCAATATATCGTACAGTACCATTACCCATGCCCCCACTAGCAGCGGAAGCTCAGTTCTCCGATTCTCGTTGTCGCGGGCATTTTCTGTCAAAAATGGTTGTGGATGTTGCCTTTTAGAAGCATCAAATGATTTTATGGGTAGATCGAATCGAAGCTCTAAAACTATATCCTCGATGTTTTTGATCTTTAATAGCGAACGAAGATGATCATTTATTTTTGGAAAAACGGGTCTAAGCGTATGTTCAAAATCATTATTCGTTGATGTCATGGGTATTACATTTAACGATACTTTATCTTGGAAGTATAAAATAGTCCCGCTTTTTTCACCACGTCGCAAAATATAGGTCTGTAAATCTTGCGCCATCCCGCTGAGCATATCACTACTGGAAATCGCGGTGCGTAATAGGGTTCTGACTATCTTTTCAGCTTTAAAGTCTTCGCCGAGCGAAGCATCATGGACTAACCAATCTAATAATTGCCAAAGGTCAAGTACGCTACGTGCTGGTAGCGAAAGTCCATGATGACCTGCACGGGTCAAATATTGAGGACTAACTTTATCAATTACTTTACCTATTTCTGTGACCTTATCTTCAACATAAAACAAATTGAATAGATTTATATTGCAGTTACTTGGCTCTACACGTTGTCCCTGTGTCGTAGGAATCTTTATTTTTTCGAGTAAGTTCCTGATAGTTCGCCTTTCACTAACACCTAAATAACACTGACACCTAAACTCTAGGTGTGCTTTATACTCAACACAAGGCGTTTTAATGTCGAGTGTTATGTCTGTATTAGCCGAAAAAGAAGAATTCTTGTTGTATATAAAATCCAAAGTCTTTTCTGGCATAAGAAAATTGATTTCAACACGGTGATTTGCCGGCCACAGTTTTTGTGCTGTCGCGTTAGCTTGACGGCGAGCCATGGACAAAGCTTCATCTTCACCATCGCTGTCTGTTTTTCCGCGTGCGCCTGCACCGTCGCTGCTGCGTATTAATTCTTTCCAATAGGCACGTTCTAAAAAGGTTTCTACTTCAACGCGGTCACCTGCCATAACCAACCACAAGTTAGGATGCGAGACTAATTGTGCCAGCTTAACGATAGATTGCAGATGTTCTGTGCTACGATCAATGTTATCAATGGGCAGCACAATAGAGATTTTACTATCAAAACCGCGTACATCACTTAACTCCTCTATTAACTTATCCATTGCTGTCTTGAATTTTTCTGGAAAGTTAGCATAAAT
The DNA here is from genome assembly GCA_903859415.1 of uncultured Methylococcaceae bacterium. GTDB lineage: Bacteria > Pseudomonadota > Gammaproteobacteria > Methylococcales > Methylomonadaceae > Methylobacter_C. Next base: position 36,734 of record CAIOMN010000058.1, on the reverse strand, counting down.
ATCAGCGGCTTTCACTTGGCGAGCCGAGATATTGCGCGTGTCTGGCTCAACGATGTTCTGCCACATTAAGGTAGTATCATTAATAAGGTTATGAAGCAGTTGCTGTGCGCTATTAGCCTCTTCCTCATAAATGGAACGCTGTTCACGTTGACGTTTATCACAATGACTGTAGAGTGCTTTGCGTACTTGAGTCAGTAAAATCGTCAGCAAATTAGCTTCGCTAGGTATGGGTTCAAGATTGAGAATATCTAACCAGATAATGCCGTCTTTACGCAAACTTTCAGCATGTTCTTTGGCTTTTTGTTTTTTTGTTTCATCGGGCGTTTCGTTGTCTTTGCTATCTTTTGTTTCTGCAAAAAAACCATCGCCTTCTTTTCGACACACCGCCTTTTTTGCATTAAGTAACACGGTCGTTTTACCCGTACCACGTGAACCATAAACCAGAAAACAATTGCCCGTTTGAATAAACGACTTTGACTTATCCGCATTTTTTGAACGAACACTGCCGTGCGCGCCATGTATACGAATTAACAAGTCACCAACAGCTATTTTGACTGGATGCATTAAATCATCCCAAGTAGTTGCTTGGGCTTCTGGGCGCGGATAAAACTGAGACATAAAAACTCCTAATAATTGTGTGGGTGCATTGAAACGGTGGTTAATACATCCAGTTATGCTTTAGGTTGGTGATTTTTTAAAAAGTCTTCTTGGGCTTTTATGACATTAATGAGGCTGTCTCCCCACACTTGCGTGTCATTACGGATGATTTTATAAATATGTTCTGAAAATTCTTTAAATAGATTAAATGCGCTATCAGTATCTATGTTGTCCGGTGGAAGGTGTTTATTTTGCTTTAACCACTTTTGCCAATTCAGAGTAAATTTTACAATCGCTTCACCTAAATCAAATTGAGCTACCACATAGCGAATATGGCTATCACTCGCGAAGAACCACTGATTCCATGTAAACATACCGCCTGCTAAAGCAAAAGAAATAAAGCTAAAAGTAATAAAGGGTATACCCTGTAATGAATTCACCCCTTGAGCTGTACCGGGTATTGCCATAGCTAATGTGCCTAGTACGCCAAATATTAATGAGCCTTGTCTTGCCCAGTATGATTTGGTTTTGTTCTTAGTTCGTTGGTTGTTGTAAAAAATCAAATCATTTAACGCTACCTCAATCAGTGCATCATAAATCGTCTCAAGGTTCTTAATGTATTCATCATCAGTCCATTTAATGCTTTGTAGAGCCTCATGAAAATTTTTAATCCGTGTTGGCTCTTCTGTATTAATTACTATTGGCTCTTTCGAAATTTTTTTACTCATAATTCACCTTACCTGTTTTATGATGTTTAAGCTCACAAGAAAGTAAAGGGGGGGCATAGCCAATCGCTCAAAGCCAGTCGAACCATGCACAGTTTAACCGTTCATGCTTCGACTGGATCAAGCTCTATTTATACCCCTAACAATACCGACTGAATATTACTCCATTCACCATGCGCGATACTTTTATCCCACCAACGTAAGCGGTATTCCCTTGTTTCATGGGTACTGCCTTCTGCCAGTGGGCGCTCGTCGTAATAGGGCTTAAGCGTATCAATAGCAAGAAAAGCCCATTCCCCACCATTAATACGGCTCTCGATCCAGACCCCGTCATGACCATATTTATTAAAACTGATGGCAACACGTTGCCCAGATTCACCCAGTTCTACTAACGCTGAAGGAATGGGGGTTAAATGTTCTATCGTATTAGATGTACCAATAACACCTAAATCATGACCGATTGCTTCGCTGTATTTAGCACTCGCTTTTATCCGAACAACCTGACTAAACAAGCGTTTTTGAATACCCGGTGTCGGTGCAGGAGGAGCATCAGGAAATACAGTGGGCTGAGGGTAATTAATACTGTCATTATTCGAACTGGAACCCGCCACCATCAGTGCTTTATAAGACGTTGACTCCTTAGCGTCGCGTTGAATGCTGGGATGCCAGTGTTGCAGCATCCAGATATAATAAGCAAGGTCTGTCTGGGTATCGGCAATCTCTTGATCATTAATACCGCAAATGGGTCCATAGATCGGTAATTTTAAATTGTAATGAGAAAGCCAGACGATTTGCGCGTCTTGGATGGTAGGGTAGTATGAATTGAAAGTCATGATAGGAGAAATATTTCGGCTAGATTAAGCTGCCTGCTCACCATTATTAAATTAATAACATTAATAACTGAGAGATGAGTTACTAGAAAACCAAGGCTACTCCCTTATATTTTCTAGGGTACAAGCTACTCTCTTTATTCGTTAACCGCAATCTAAATGATATTTTAATTTTCTTAAGCTAAATCCGCTCTATCCTTGACCGACCAAGGTAACTCGCAAAAAGTAAAAAACTTTCCCTCCGAGTACAAACCGACATCCTTCCAGTGTTAACACCCAGTCTGTGAGTACGTTCCTTGACGTCGTCCGTACCAGATTATGACCATTAACAAGCTCACTGAAACAGTACGGACTTTCACCTAGACACTGGGTAGCATATCTCGAACAGTCAGTGCCTTCACCCGAACGGTGGGTAGCTTAACCAGAACATCAGGTGCTTTAACCAGAACAGTGGGTGTTTTAACAAGAACAGACGGTACCTTAGTGAGAACGCCTAGTAATTCAACATCAAAGCTTAGTCATTACGTCTTACCTTTATAGAATCCATTCTAATGTCGGTGAGTTGCCGTCGTCAATTGTTTGATTTGTCAGATGACATGGCTACTAAGGTTAATGTACAATTTTATGCTGATGCAAGAGATGTGTTATTGAAGGCGTTGGTTAACAAATTGAACTGGGACACTATATCACAACATATCGTCACTGCAACAGGACAAGCGTTTACTGCCCGTTCAGTGCAACCGTTATCAGGTGGTGACATCAATGCGGCTTTTAAATTGCAAGATGGCAATACCCGCTATTTTGTTAAACTTAATCGCCCTGAATTAGTGGATATGTTTGCGGCTGAATTGACAGGATTGCAAGAGTTAACAGCCACTCAAACGCTGCGTGTTCCGAATCCAATTATTTATGGTCAGACCGATAGCCATGCTTTTCTGGTGTTAGAATATCTGGAATTCAGTCGGGCAAGCGCATCTTCTGAGCGTTTGTTCGGAGAACAGCTCGCTCGATGTCATCAAACAATACAACCCTATTTTGGTTGGCATAGAGACAATACCATTGGCAGTACCTTACAGCCCAATCAACCAGGTAAGCACTGGCCAAGCTTTTGGCGTGACCAACGTTTGGGTTTTCAGTTACAACTGGCTGCAAAAAACGGTTATGGTGGCCGGTTGCAAGCATCAGGAGAACGACTCTGTGCCCATTTGGCCTTATTGTTTACTGATTACACACCGACGCCTTCCCTGCTACACGGCGATTTATGGGCGGGTAACGCAGCAACCGATAAACAAGGTAATCCTGTAATTTTCGATCCGGCCTGTTATTATGGTGACAGAGAAGCCGACTTGGCGATGACTGAATTATTCGGTGGTTTTAGTCGGGACTTTTATGCCGCTTATCAAGCCGCATGGCCATTGAATGAGGGCTATAAGGTCAGAAAATCGCTTTACAATCTGTATCACATTTTGAATCATCTGAATTTATTTGGTGGCGGTTACCTGCACCAAGCTGAAAATATGATAGCCAGTTTGTTGGGTGAGATTGGCGTCGCTTAAACGACCCTTATGACGTGTGTTATTATAGGACAATAATTCTCAAGGAAACCTCATGTCCTCTCATCGCCCTGTTGTGCTATCCTTTTCTGGTCATGACCCCAGTGGAGGCGCTGGAATTCAGGCGGATATTGAAACATTGATCAGTCATCAATGCCATTCTGCCAGCGTAATCACTGCGTTAACCGAACAGGATACCCGAAATGTAAAAAGACTCATCCCTCAAACCCCAGAAAATATTATCCGCCAGGCAAACACATTATTAGCCGATTTGCCCGTTAATGTTTTTAAAATCGGTTTAATCGGACACCATGAAACTGCTATCGCTATTCATGAAATTTTAAAACAACACCCCCATATTCCGGTTATTCTTGATCCCGTTTTAGCAGCTGGCGGTGGTGCTGAATTATCTAACGAGAAACTCATTGCCGCTATTGTCGATTTACTACTCCCTTGTACCACCGTATTGACACCCAATAGCGATGAAGCACGCAAGCTAACAGGCGGTGATGATCTGGAAGACTGTGGTTTGGACCTACTGGATCAGGGTTGTGAATATGTTTTAATTACCGGCACACATGAGAGTACCCCTGCGGTCAGTAATCAATTATTTTATGATGGTCGTTGTTGGGAAACCTATACCTGGGACAGATTACCAGCCAGTTATCATGGCTCTGGCTGCACCTTGGCGACCAGTATAGCCGCGTTAATGGCGCATGGACTGGAACCGATTCAGGCCGTTATGGAAGCACAGGAGTATACCTGGAACTCATTAAACAGTGCCTATCAACCCGGTAAAGGCCAGTTTATTCCCAATCGTTTTTTCTGGATGGAGGACGATACATGAGGTTTCCTGCACGTGGACTGTATGCCATTACCCAAACCGATCATAAATCTGCTGACCTCATTATTAATGAAGTTATTGCGGCTATTAAAGGCGGCGCAGTGGTGGTCCAATACCGGGATAAAAATCCTTCCGATGCCATTTATTTAGCCAGCGAATTGTTAAAAGTCTGTCATCGTTCTAACGTACCGTTACTGATTAATGATGATGTTGAGTTAGCAGCAAACATAGGCGCTGATGGGGTTCATATCGGCAAAGAAGATGGTGCCATTGCCCAAGCAAGATCATGCCTTGGGGCAAAAGCCATTATTGGTGTGTCTTGTTATAACTGCGTTGATCAAGCGGTTGATGCAGAAATACAAGGCGCGACTTATGTGGCTTTTGGACGATTCTTCCCTTCGACATCAAAGCCCTTAGCTGCGCCAGCGCAACTTGACACCTTACGACAAGCTAGGCTTAAGCTTTCTGTTCCGATTGTTGCCATTGGTGGTATTCTTCCAGACAATGGCGGTCAATTATTGACTGCGGGTGCTGATTTATTAGCGGTGATTGGTGGACTTTTTGAAAATGATCCAGAGCAATCAGCCCTTGCTTATCAGGCATTGTTTTAGTTAGATAGACTACTTAAGCATCTGTTAAGGCGGAACAAGTAACGAATGGCTGCAATGCGATAACAATGATTGCAACCGATATCAGGATAAAAACTAAACCGTTAATGATTGAGGCTCAAGAAGGTGCGGCGGGTGTTTTAGGGGTACTTTTGAGTGATATTGGTATTAGCGCGGTTGTTATGAACTATCTACTGCTGTTATACCTATAACCGCTGCTGTTATGGCATATCTTCTGCTGTTATACCTATAATCGCGGCGGTTATGTGTTTAAGCTCTGCTGTTATACCTATAACCGCTGGTTTAGTCTTATCTTCATTTATAGCCATTAGGGGTGCTTTAAGCGACATGTTTAAACTAGAAGACATTAAAAAAGACGCTCAAATTCGTGGACTTAAAGGTGACAAGATAGTCAGAATTGTTCACGTAGAATGGGTAGGTACCGAATGTCTTAGTGTTTTCTATGTAGATCAAGAAGGTAAACCTGGCACGCAATCTTTGTTTAGATCAGACGAATCAAGATTAGAGATTGCTAAAGTCGGCCGACCCTGGGGGTTCGACGCACCCGGTTCAGAATTCAAATTAGGTTTAGAAGCCTACCGAATTAATCTCGCACATTTGTTCGACCCGATGATGGCCGTTCACACCTCAAACGTTGATCCATTACCTCATCAAATATCTGCTGTCTATGAGTCTATGTTGCCAAGGCAACCGTTACGCTTTGTCTTAGCGGATGATCCCGGTGCGGGTAAAACCATTATGGCAGGCTTGTATATTCGTGAACTGATTATGCGAGCCGATGCCAAGCGTATTTTAATCGTGTCCCCCGGTTCTTTAACTGAACAATGGCAAGATGAATTATTGGAAAAGTTTGGTCTTACTTTTGAGATATTAAGCCGAGAAAAGCAAGAGCAATGTCCTTCAGGTAATTATTTTGAAGAGCAAAATCAACTCATTGCCCGCCTTGATCAATTGTCCAGAAATGAAGACTTTCAAGAAAAACTGCGTCACAGTGAGTGGGATTTAATCATTGTGGATGAAGCACACAAAATGTCGGCGCATTATTTTGGCAGTAAAGTCAATGAGACTGCGCGTTTTAAACTCGGCAAATTGCTTGGCACTATTACCCGACACTATCTGTTAATGACAGCAACACCTCATAACGGTAAAGAAGAGGATTTTCAGCTTTTTCTTTCTTTATTAGATGGTGATCGCTTTTATGGCAAATTCCGGGAAGGTGTTCATAAAGTCGATATTAGCGATATGATGCGCCGCATGGTTAAAGAGGACCTGCTTAAATTTGATGGCACGCCTTTATTTCCCGAACGAATTGCCTATACAGCTAACTATGAACTTTCTCCTCATGAAGCGGCTCTTTATGCAGAAGTAACGGACTATGTGCGTAACGAAATGAATCGAGCAGATAATTTAGACGGTAAGCGTAAAGGCACGGTTGGTTTTGCCTTAACCCAATTACAACGGCGTTTAGCCTCCAGCCCAGAAGCCATATACCAATCAATTAAGCGTAGACGTAAACGTTTAGAAAGTCGATTAGAAGAAGAAAAGCTAGTAAAGCGAGGCCATGCAGTTGCTGAAACATTAGGCAAATATAATGTTAAGGACGTACCGCAAAATATTGATGAAGCCGAAGATGAAATGTTGGGTGCGGAATATGAAGACTGGGTCGAAGATGTGGTAGATCAAGCTACCGCCGCACAAACCACTGAAGAAAACGATCTACTAAAAGTCGCTGAAATTCTTAAGGCCCCTTGGTTAACTAATAATTTGGACAACTTAGCACTTGCTCATGCAAGTCAACAATTAGTACCCTTGCATTATCAAGAAGTAAAAGCGCGTCGAGAATTACAAGCCAATAAAATATTGGCCGCCGTTAATGAGCGTTTAGTGAAAGAGATTAACTATTGGTCAGCGCGTTACATCAAACTCACCGAAGATGTTGCCGCCGGTAAACAACCGCAGTTACAACCTGATAATGCAAAACGTCGAGTCGAAGAACTAACCGCACGACTTGAGCAACGTAAAAAAGAATTAAGCGTGATGGCTGATGTGGTTTCTAGTCAACCTGTGGTTATCGGGGGGGGCTTGGTGATACCTCAAGGATTATTAGCTCAACTGAAAGGTGAAGCACCCGCTGGTATAGATGCCGCCGCGCGGAAACGTGTTGAACAAATCGCCATGCAGGCCGTCATGCAATTGGAGCAATCATTAGGCCATGACGTTAAAGATGTGTCAGCCGAAAAATGCGGCTGGGATATTACCTCACAGCCCCCTAAGACCGATAAACACTTAGCACTGGCAAGACATATTGAAGTTAAAGGTCGCTCAAAGGGACAGAGCACCATTACAGTGAGTCGTAATGAAATTATCTATGGTTTAAATCAAACAGAGCAATTTATTTTAGCGATTGTTATAGTCGAAGGTGAATCTTATGCTGGCCCGTATTATTTAACAAACCCCTTTAAGCAAGAACCAGACTTTGGTGTAGCCAGTATTAATTATGATTTAGAAGAGTTACTTTCCAAGTCTGTAAGACTATAATGTACAAAAATACTGTACAGAATAGGAATAGGTATGAACTCCGTTAATGTCACCGAATTACGTCAGCACTTGCCAGAGTATCTTAAGCAAGTTCAACAAGGGGAAGAAATAGAAATTACTTTGCACGGCAAAACCATTGCACGAATTGTCCCTGATAGAAAAGAGAGCAAACGTGAAGCAGCACTAAAGAGACTTGAAGCACTACGAGGCACTGTCATTGTTGGTGACATACTTGCGCCATTGGATGAAGAATGGACCGGTGATGCTGACAATTTGTGATACTAACATCCTGCTTTTTTGGGCAGATCGCAGAGATCGCTTATCAATGACAGCTCAAGAAGCACTGGAAAACGGACGAGTACAGAGTGAACTTGCCTGTGCTGCTATTAGTTTTTGGGAGATTGCTTTGCTGTTTCGCAAAAGTCGTCTGATTTTACCGACCCAACATACCCCCACCTCCTACATGGAAGACATTGTTGACTCGCTCGGTTTAACTATTCTTCAACTCACACCAACTATAGCGGCCTTGGCTGAAAGTGGCATTATTGCCCATGGAGATCCATGTGACAGAATAATTGCGGCGACTGCTATGGCCTATCAGGCGCCTCTTATTACTGCAAACGGAAAACTCCGCACTACACCGGGCCTCAACTGTATCTGGTAACTTATGACTAATCCAATTAAAACCCCAAAAAAACTTATCGAAGTAGCTTTGAATAAAAAAAATGCGACTAACAATGTCTTTGAAGATTGGAGTGGCGCAAAAGGTTTGGCAGAAGATGTACGACGTTATGGTTATTGGATGCGTGAAGAAGCTTTTAAGCGGATTGGGCATCTTTACCCGCAAGTAGATTTGGATACTGGCTTGCCTGTTTTCTCTTCGGACATAGAAATAAAAAAGGTATGCAATGCAGCTACCGTGATCGCCTGGATTTGGGCGCGAACAGTTAAAAGTCCTAATCCCGCATTTTCACATATTGATGTACCGTTAATATCAACCTTTATTTTATCTAGATGGGGGCTTGAACAGCTATTTTGTCAGCCTCTTTAGAGACAGGACATAAAGGCGAACAATTTGGTATAGATCAGTTTTTTGAGTAAATCATTGATATTTTTTTCTTAGAGGGTAGTGCAATGTTGAAAAGTTATGAAGCTATTTACGATCATGGTCGTATCCAATGGCTCTCTGAACAGCCAAAGATAGAACACTTTAAAATGTTAGTTGTTGTTGAGCAATCTGAGTCAGCAGAGAGCAACGAATACAAACAAAAAAGAAGAACGCTCCCCCCTGATTTAAAAAATAGTATGGATTATAGGGATGAACAACCTCAAAGTATTAATAATGAGTCCGATACTCAGGCATCTGTTGCTACGTTGTTGGCGGAAACCTATGGTGCTTGGGGTAAAAAACAGATTGCAGAGATTACAGACCTTATTGAGGAACAAAGGCGTAATGACTGGGGAGATGATTAAACTATGAGTTTTCTATTTGACAGTAACGTCTTTATCTATCATCTCAATGGTACTTTAGGTGCTTATGGGCAATCTTTACTTAAACAAGGTTTGGTCGAAGGGGGTGCGTTTTCGGTGATTTCGCGTATTGAAGTACTGGGCTTTCCACAATCAACAGCAGAATTGGAAAAGGCCAGCAGGTTGTTTTCAGGTTTGAATCAAATTGAACTAAATACACAGATTGTGGCGCAAACTATTGCCTTACGGCAATTAAGAAAAATAAAAATTCCCGATGCATTAATCGCTGCCTCTGCATTGTATTGGGGACTACCTTTAGTGACTCATAACACTCGTGATTTTCAATGGATTACGGAATTAAAGTTAATTAATCCTTTCGCAGAGTCATAATCTATGAGTCTTAAACCTTGGCGAGAGATCGCTAAACCCCATAAGGATGTGCTGGAAGGCACTTTTAAACAATCTGAATTTGCCGCAGATATTAGTTTAGTGGCGGCGGGTAAAGCCACTGAAGAATATCAAGATGCACAGAAGTTTTTTTCCAGAACCTTTATCACTGAAGGAATGCGTTTATTGCTGACTTCGGTCGTGCAGCGTTTAAGCGGTTTGGGCGGTGATCCGGTCATTCAATTACAAACAGCCTTTGGCGGTGGTAAGACGCATACCATGTTAACGGTATTTCATTTGGCAACGCGCAAAGTGGATACCCGTCTATTAATGGGCATACCGCCTATTTTGGATGCGGCGGGTATTCATGACTTACCTTATGCTCATGTTGCCGTTTTGGATGGTATCAAATTATCACCTAGTCAAGCGTTGGAGCATGAGGACTTAAAGGTTAATACCTTATGGGGAGAGTTGGCTTGGCAATTGGCTGGAACATCAGGATTCGCTTTGGTAGAGCAAGCCGATAGAGATGGTACTTCGCCGGGTAAAGAAGTCTTAACCCATTTATTAACTCAAGCTGCGCCTTGCGTCATTTTAATTGATGAGTTAGTGGCTTATATTCGGCAGTTTGAGCCTGGACAACAGTATCTGGGCGGCACTTTTGATAGTAATTTATCGTTTATTCAGGCGTTAACCGAAGCACTAAAAGCAGTGCCTAATGCCTTGTTACTCGCATCATTACCTGAGTCGGATTTAGAAGTGGGAGGTGATAATGGTCAGCGGGTATTAAATTCATTAGAGAAATATTTTGCTCGAGTGGAATCGGTATGGAAACCAGTGGCGACCGAAGAAGCGTTTGAAATTGTGCGCAGACGTTTGTTTGATAGTGTGGGTGATACCGTGGAGTTAAATGCGGTGTGTCAGCAATTTGCCGATATGTATAAACAAAGCGGTGATAAATTTCCGACAGAAACACAAGATCATAAATATTTAGGTCGCTTACAGCGTTCTTATCCAATTCACCCTGAAGTGTTTGATCGACTTTATGAAGATTGGTCTACTTTAGATAAGTTTCAGCGGACACGGGGCGTGTTGCAGTACATGGCGATTGTGATTCATCGTTTATGGAATTCGGAGAATCGTGATGCGCTTATTATGCCGGGTTCCATTCCATTAGATGATAGTAATGTGCGTAACAAGAGTATTCATTATCTACCTCAAGGATGGGAACCTATTATTGATAATGAAATTGATGGGTCGCGTTCTGAGCCTGCTGATATTGATGGAACGGATACCCGTTTTGGAAGTGTGCAAGCCGCTAGAAGAACAGCCCGTACTATTTTTATGGGCAGTGCGCCTTCGACTTCAAATCAAATGATTCGAGGGATAAGAATAAATCATGTTTTATTGGGTAGTGTACAACCGGGTCAAACTGTCGCTGTATTTGAGGATGTGTTAAAGCGCTTGCGAGATCGATTACATTATTTGTACGCAGAAGATGATCGTTTATGGTTTGACACGAAACCTAACTTGCGCCGAGAAATGGAAAGCCGTAAGCAAAAGTTAAGTGAGACTAATGATGTGCAACCTTTGCTTAAAGACTATGTAAAACGGGTATTTGGAACTAATCATTCTTTTGCGGGGATTCATATTTTTACGCCATCCATTGATGTGCCAGATGATTATGGTATTGGCCCGCGTTTAGTCGTTTTACCCATTAATCAAGCAAGCTATAGTAAAGATGCTAATAACCAGGCATTTACAGCGGCTGAGAAGATATTACGGTTTAGAGGTGATCAACCAAGACAAAAACAAAACCGTTTAATATTTTTAGCGGCAGATTATGACGTAGCCAATCGCTTACGCGATAATGCGAGAACCTTTTTAGCCTGGCAATCCATTATTTCAGACATTAATAATGAAAAGTTAAATCTTGATTTGTTTCAGGTGAAAGAAGCGAAACGCTACAAGGAAGCAACCGAGAAATCCCTGTTGCAAATGGTAAGGGAAACTTATAAGTGGTTGATCTGCCCAGTGGAACATATTATTAAAGATAAACCTGAAATGGTTTGGGAGGCCGTTGCGGTTTCTTCAACGGCACAAAGTTTAATTCAAGAGATTGAACATCGTTTAAAAGAAGAGGAGTGGTTAATATTTGAGTGGTCACCTATTCATTTGATGAATTTATTACAGCGCTGGTATTTTAAAGACGGTATCACTGAGGTTAGTGCTTTAAAAGCTTGGCAAGATTGCTGTCATTATCTGTATTTGCCTCGCTTGGTTAGGGATGATGTTTATAAGAATGCCATAAATCTGGGTTTATACTCACAAGATTTCTTTGGTTTTGCGAGTGGTAAAGTGGATGAAAAATATCTAGGCTTTATTTTTGGTGGGAGTGCGAGTGTTATTTTAGATGAGTCATCGTTACTCATTTCTCGTGATCAGGCTGTTGCGTATCAAGAGAGTTTGATGACTGAAAGAACGCCGATTGATGATACGGAGAATAAAGATATTTCTTCGTCAGGTAGAAAAACAACCGCTACTGTATCTACCCATGAAGGAGAAAATAGCTCCGTTAACCCAATAACTAAATCTGTAGTAAAAAAACAATTCTATGGCACTGTGAACCTAGATCCAATTAAGGCAAAAATGGATTTTGCTAACATTGTTGACGAAGTGGTTCAGCAATTTACAGCAAAATTAGGTGTTGAAGTAAGAATCTCGGTTGAGATTCAAGCTAGCTCATCTACCGGTTTTGATGAGGCTCTGCAAAGATCAGTTAAAGAAAACTGTCATGTTTTGAAGTTTGGAAATTCAGAGTTTGAAGAGAATTAGTTAATCAGGAGACTATGCGTGGTATTAAAGCTCACGGGTAACTGTTCCAAAGAGGACTTAATCCATAGACGCCTTGTACCATGCCTTAGTGAGCTGGCTTTCATAAGCATGATCAATAATCGGTGCGGGGTAATCGCCAGGCTGATGTTTTTTATCCCATTGATGGATGGTCTTTGTAGAAAAGCCTTTAAGTTCGGGTAGCCAGTGATAAATATACTGGCAATCCGCATCGAACTTTTGTTGTTGCAACCAAGGGTTAAATATTCTGAAATAAGGTTGTGCATCACAACCCGTTGATGCAGCCCACTGCCAGTTTCCATTATTCACACAAGGATCATAATCTATCAAATGTTGGGCAAAATAACGCTCCCCCCAACGCCAACTGACATGTAGATCTTTAACCAGAAATGAAGCCACAATCATCCTGACCCGATTGTGCATAAACCCGGTTTCATTGAGTTCTCTCATACCGGCATCCACAATAGGAAAGCCCGTTTTACCCTCTGCCCACGCTTGAAAGTAATCGCGATTATTATCCCAGGGTAAATTGGCAAACTTATCAATAAAAGCGCGACCGAACACCATAGGAAAATGATAAGCAATATGAGTAAAAAAATCCCGCCAATAGAGTTGACGCAATAAAGGGTGTTCACTGCCCAGAGTATCAACAATCGCATAATACACTTCCCGCACGGAACAGGTGCCAAACTTAAGATGAGCTGATAACTTGCTGGTACAATCAAGCGCTGGATAGTCACGCGTGTTCTGATAATCTTTTTGTTGTTTTAGATTTGCAAGCATTGCCAAGCCTTGAGTTCGCCCACCTTGCAGAACATTAGCCTTTATCTCTGTTAACGATAAACCAACGTCTTCAATGCTGGCACTCGTTTGAGGAAGCAAAAACGACTGACTATACAAAACGTGAGGTAATGAAACCGGAAATTGGCGGGCATTATTATAAAAGGCGGTAAACACCTTATAAGGGGTTTGGTCACTTTTAACTGCCTGTTCAGGCTCTGTCAGTAAGGTGTCATTTAAAATATGCAAGCTGATTCCCAGCTCTTTACAGAGCTTGGATAACTCATCATCCCGTTTCCGACTGAAGGGCGTATAGTCACGATTGATAAACACAGCCTCTATGGCCTGTTGATGTACCAGTTGACTAATGACTTGTGCAGGAAGCGCATGATAAAGCCCCAGTTCTGCACCCACCGTTTGTAATTGCTGTTGAAGATCGGTAAGACACTGCAACATAAACTGCAACCCCGGTTTACTTTGATAGGGATGTGGCTCTATTTGTCGGGGGTCAAATATAAAACAGGGTAACACCTGCGTAGAAAGCCGCAACGCTTCATTAAGGCAGGTATTATCCTGTAAACGTAGATCACGACGAAAAACAAATACCGAGTTTTTATAAAGAGACATTACGTTTTTGTATTGATCCAATGATTAGCTGATAATCTGGGCTTTTTGCAATTGTAAGCGAAGCGCCTCAATCCGTTTATGATTAACGCCAAACTCACTGTGACCCACACGGGAAGCAGAACGTATATGAATGGTCTTATTTTCTGCATCGAGAATAAAGTCAATATCATCAACAAACTGAAAAACCAGACTGGTCGCTTCGGCGTGAATGATATTAGGCGTTTCATGAGTAATGGTTATACGGCTATGTTTATTTAACAGGTCTTTTAAAGCCTGCCATGCCTCCGTCGTATTTCCTTTGATTTTAAAGGGAGCAATAAACTGCTTGGGATCTTGAGTTTGGCTTGAAACACAATTAGGGGTATCTCGACACGGTGGTAAGAGTTTTTTTGATCCTGAATCCGCTTGGTTTGCACCACTCAATGCCATAAAAATAATGTAAAAAAGGATTTTAAAGGTCATAGACAAACTTGGCTCTTAAAAGTATAAAAAAAACATGGTGTTAATTTTCCACGAATTCTAAAAGAGTCAAATGTAAGTACAGTAACTTAATTAAATTTGCAATTTGACTGAGTCAGTGTAAATTGACCTAGGTATTCAAGTTATGTCTTTATAATAAATAGACGCGTTGAGCAATTACTCATAAGTTGAATAATTTCCCCTCAACAAGGAGTGGTATTGAAGTGCAAATAAAATTTCCATTTGATTCATCAAAACCGATTACAGGTGAAGCAACGATTGATATTGAGCAATCAATTGAAAAAGTTTTTTGCTTTATTGGTGAAAGTTTTTACGACAACTACCCTAAATGGGCGCCAGAAGTAGTTGAACTAGAACCTTTAGACGGCAAACAGCCTTTTGTGGGAGCTAAGACTAAACAAGTTCGAGCAGATCAGGGTTCACTAGTAGAATCCGTTTTTGAAATCACTGACTATCAACCGGTAGAGAAACTCACCTTTAAAGGTCTTAATGAACCTTATATACATAATTATCTCTTGGAAAGCGATAAAGAGAAACAATACACTCGCCTAACGTTTCGATTTGAATTATCAGAAATTGAAGTTTTCATGAGACCGTTTCAGAAATTGATCCGCGCTTCTATAGAAGAAGGTGCAGAGAACACGGTTGAAAATATCAAGAACTTAATAATCGCTTATGCACACTGATCAATCCCTTAGATTGATCATTATTTTAAGATTTGGAGTTTAATAAATGTCTTTTATTGTTAAAAAAGATAATGCACTCATTCCGCAAGTGCTTTCTGCTATTTTGGATGAATGTGTCAATGGCGTAACCTTAGCTGACCCTGATTTAGAAGATGCACCTATCGTATATGCAAACAAGGCTTTCGAACGTTTAACTGGCTATGGTCAAGAAGACATTATCGGCCTTAACTGTCGATTCTTACAAGGCGAAGATAGAGAACAACCCGGTCGCTTTATTATTGCTGAGGCCATGAAGAAACATGAAAGTGTTGAGGTCACTCTACGAAATTATAAGAAGAATGGTGAGTTATTTCACAACCATTTAAAAATCACCCCCTTATTTGATAACAAACAACGTGTTATCTATTATTTAGGCGTTCAGTATGACATTACTAAACAAGTCGATGCGAACAATGAGATTAAAGAGTTAAACGCATTGTTAAACGCCTTAAATGGTGCGTAAACCCAGTACGATTTATTTAAAACTAACCCCGAAGCTTTATCTATGAAATCAGCAGAGACTATAAGCAATAGCAACGGTATGTTTTTTAATGAAGCATTATTTGGCTTGGCTATCCTCGCCTTTATCGTGCTAATCATTATTGAAAAACGTAATCCCTTCAGGGAGTTTCCTCAAAAGGTTTTTAAAGAGTCATTTGTAACCAATACTACGGCTTTTTTGGTTAACAATCTCATATTAACTGTCTTAAGAGCGTCTTCACTGTTTCTTATAGCACAGAAATTTGCCTCTCATGGCTTATTGAGTGGCCTGGACGATGGTCCAATCAAATGGATATTGGCTTTTGCCTTATTTGATTTTGCAATTTACCTTTGGCATGTTGCCAGTCACAAATATGAATTTCTGTGGCGGTTTCATAAAGTGCATCATAGCGACAAAGGCTTTAATGTTTCAACAGGCTTTCGGTTTCATGTGTTCGATTTATTACTGGAAATTGTCTACAAATGTGTCTTTGTAGTCCTTATTGGTGTAAATGCTTATATGGTACTGTCTATTGAGATTGTCGAATTATTCTTCATTCTGTTTCATCATGCCAATATTAAAGCACCCAAAGAGGACTTGATCTCACAGGTGTTTATCACCCCAGCCTTGCATAGAACTCACCACTCCAAGAAGCGGTCTGAGCATGATAGTAATTACGGTATCGTATTTTCAATCTGGGATCGGCTATTTGGAACTCGAAAAGAATTAGTGCCTGAACACATTGGTCTGGATTTAATTCAAGCCGATAACTTCATTCAACTGTTTTCTTTGGCATTTATTACCGAAATAAAACTTAGAAAGTTGTTGGGCTGGATTCCAAAAGGCAAAAAAAACTAATTCCCTATTAATGGATTATCGCCTTCATTCTTTAAGTTAAGAAATGATAATTAAAACTAATAAAGACATTCCAAGCAGTGAAATTACTGATCCTTTAGTATTTAAACAGCGACGTCAGATTATTAAAGCCATGATGGGGTCACTCGTTGCTGGAGCTTCTGGATTTTCTGCATCATCCCCTTTAGCTGAAACTAAAACTGCATGGACTAATGTTCCTAAAGCAAATACAACAGGCGAATCCTTAATTACGACCTCCTCAGAAAT
Organism: uncultured Methylococcaceae bacterium; assembly: GCA_903859415.1. Lineage (GTDB taxonomy): Bacteria > Pseudomonadota > Gammaproteobacteria > Methylococcales > Methylomonadaceae > Methylobacter_C. The sequence goes on along the minus strand of CAIOMN010000058.1, from coordinate 20,093 downwards.
AGTTAAAAATCATACTAACTATTATGAGTTTACTTTTAATAAAACAGATGCAACTCGACTTGCACAAAGTTTAACAACCGATCCGTGGTCTGTAGAAATTAGTGGTGAAGTTGAAAAGCCGGCTATTTATCACTTAGAAGATATCTTAAGTCAGCAATCGCTACAAGAATATATATACCGTTTTCGTTGTGTTGAGGCTTGGTCTATGGTAGTTCCCTGGATTGGTTTCCCTTTAGCAAATTTGTTAAAAATGGCTAAACCATTATCCAGTGCACAATTTGTTCAATTTACTTCTGTTTATGATCCTAAAACCATGCCGAATCAACATAATAATGCCATGTTGGAATGGCCTTATGTTGAAGGCTTACGTATTGATGAAGCCATGCACCCTTTAACTATTCTAGCGGCTGGCATGTACGGCGAAAGTATGCCTAAGCAAAATGGTGCGCCTTTACGTTTAGTTGTCCCTTGGAAATACGGATTTAAAAGCATTAAAGCCATTGTAAAAATCGAGTTAGTCAAAAGAGCTCCAATGACTACCTGGAATAAATACGCACCCAATGACTATGGGTTCTATTCTAATGTGAACCCCGATGTCCCACACCCTCGCTGGAGCCAAAACAGTGAACGTCAATTAGGCAGTGGTTTTTTTACACCGCGCCGAAAGACTGAATTGTTTAATGGCTATGGAAGCCAGGTTGCATCCCTGTATAGGGATATGGATTTACGGCATTTCTTCTAATGTTTTTACCTTCAATAAGTCTCTGGCTATTAATCACCTTAGCTTGCTTTTTACCTCTATTAGGCATATCAGTCGATATTGCAAGCAATAATTTAGGAGCAGACCCTATCCAGGCATTGCATATACGCTTAGGAGACTGGTCAATGCGCTTTTTATGGCTAACCTTAGCAATTACACCGCTTCAGACCCTCACGAAATGGCGTAAAATGGCTGATTATCGGCAAATGCTAGGACTTATCGCCTTCTTTTATGCAAGCCTTCACGTAATAGTCTATGTTTTGGTTGATCAAGGGCTGGAATGGAATCTTATTGCAGTCGATATCATTGAAAGTCCTTATATCTGGTTGGGAGTATTGGCCTATATCATCGTTTTTTCATTAGCGATTACTTCACCCAAATTTGCTAAAAAGCGCTTGGGTAAGAATTGGAAAAAACTTCACCGACTGATTTATATAGCGGCCATTGCTGTCATTATTCATTACTACTGGCAACTTAAGGGTAATATGGCAGAACCCTTATTTTATTTGATTTTGGTTTTTTTATTACTGGGCTTCCGCATTGCTGTTAGCTTAAAAAACCGTCAGTTTAATAAAATGATGATACCAAGCACTCGAAAAATACGTGTAACTTCTGTTCCGAAATCGTTAGATATTATCCAGTCAGGTGTAACCTCAAAAACTATCTTAAATGAATTAGTCATTGAAGAAGTTGATGAGCAATAACCAACCAAACTCACTCACCTATTATGATAAAAAAGATTCCGATCGGCATTAGCAGTTGTTTATTGGGAGAGCTGGTTCGTTTTGATGGTTCACACAAGCGGGATGCTTATATAAACGGTACTTTATCTCACTATTTTGACTTTCGTCCCTGTTGCCCAGAAGTGGCTATCGGCTTAGGTATACCTAGACCGACTATTCATTTAGTTAAAATAAATAACGAGATTCGTTGTGTCGGGGTAAAAGATCCGGAATTCGATGTGACTGACCGTTTAAAAGAGTATGCGAGTAGTCAGAAGGGGTTTCAAGCTGATTTATGTGGTTATATCTTAAAGAAAGATTCGCCCAGTTGCGGCATGGAGCGAGTTAAAGTTTATTCAGGTAATCACCAGCCTAATCGTGAAGGCTTTGGGGTATACGCTCACACTATGATGCAGAATAATCCACTGCTGCCTGTAGAAGAAGAAGGTCGTTTAGGTGACCCCGGCTTACGTGAAAACTTTATTCAACGTGTTTACGTCTTACATCGCTGGAAACAATTAGTAGCACAAGGAATAACACCTCAAAAACTAACCCATTTTCATGCTCGGCACAAGTTGATTATTATGAGCCATGCGGATTACCGTGAAATGGGGCAATTATTATCTCGTATCAATAAAGATAATTTACTGGAAATAGCTGAGCAATATATTCTGCTTTTAATGACAACGCTTAAATCAGTTGTAAATCGTGGTCAACACGTCAATGTCTTGCAACATATTCAAGGTTATTTAAAAAAAGAATTAACGCCTGATGATAAAGCCGAACTGTGCGAACTGATTGAACGTTATCGAAGTGGTGAAATACCCTTGATTGTGCCATTGACACTGCTTAAACACCATTTTCGTAAGTCCCCGGATACGTACATTGATGAATCTTATTATATGTCGCCGTATCCTCAAGAATTACAGTTAATTAATCAGTTGTAAGTCCAATTTATTGTTGTTAATGGTTTTTTTTAACACTTGATCATAAGGTCAGCATTATTTTAAGTTTCAAATAATTCTATATTTACATTTTTTATGATAAGGTAAGTGAACAATCTGTTTACTTTTTGTAACATAATATGATGTTACACCTCTTTATGAAGTTGTCTATATGATGATCCTAACTTTAAAATCTCGTCGCTTTTTAGGTACTCTAGCTTTAATATTGAATGTCGCTGGACTGCTATTATTTTCCGAGTCAACTGTTGCTCACGAGCGCTGGATTTTGACACCCGTACAGATTACGTATTGGAATTCTTTACCGCACCCCGAACTCTTCGCAAAATGGTCGCCACTGAATATGGCAATGATTTCTGTATTTGTAACATTTATCGTCGGCTGGGTGTGGTTAGGATTTACCGGTGCAAGAGAATTATTTCCCGATTTACAGGCACGCTTATCTTCTTATGGCGATCATGTACCTCGTATTTTGCGTGTTTGTGTCGGTTGGATTTTATTATCATCCGCCTTAGGAGCCGAGCCACGTTTTGGAATTGCTCCCTTTACTCAGCCCACCTTCTTTGCTCCAGATCTTGATCTAACTCAATTGGGCATCACTTGGGCTTGGTTACGCTGGGCTGAAGTCGTGTTGGGATTGACCATATTATTTGGCATCTATGTTCGTTTCTTTTCTTTTTTACTGATTTGTTTAAGTTTTTTGGGGGCTTACCTATATGGTGAGGCCATATTTGCCTATGCTGGTGCAATTATTGGTGCGAGTATTTATTTGGTTCTACAGGGTCCCGGTAGACATTATTTACCCTTACCAACCCCCGCCATGTTCCAGCCCTTACAAGCCTGGCTCGCAGAACAACCTCGGCTGCGTGCTCAAGCGATTATGCGTATTTTAACAGGCACCACCTTATTGTATTTAGGGGTCTTTTTTAAAGTCATGCAACCTAATCTTTCGATTGGGATTATTACGCAATACCATTTGCCTGTTTTATCGGTTAATCCAGAAGCCTTCACTTTAGTAATGGCATTAGTTGAAGTGAGTGCCGGTATTCTAATGATTGCTGGGGTTTTATTACGTCCCTTATCGTTGTTTTTAATTTCTGCATTTTCTATCTTTGCTTTGTTATTGCCAGAAACACCGACAGAACATATTCTTTTTTATGGTGTTGTATTATCTTGCCTGATCAACTCTGCAGGTGAGCTTAAACGGCCCATTGCCAGGGATAAATCAGCCCATATTGTTATTGTCGGCGGAGGTCTTTCCGCTTTACAAGCTGCCATTAAAATTGAACATCTCATCGGGCAGTATTCCAACGTTAAAATTACGTTGTTGCATGAACAGGCTAATTTTTTGTTTGCACCTTTTTTGCCAGAAGTCATCGGAGGAACAGTCCAACCCGGTAATGTGGTCAATCCCTTTCGACGTATTATCCAACAAACGAATGTAGTGGTGGGGCATTTAGATTCTGTTGATGAAAGAGCTAAAAAAGTCATTGCAAAGCGGAAGAATAACGATAGTGTTGAATTACCTTATGATAGTTTAATTCTGGCGCTGAGTCCTAAAGCCAATTTTGCAAGCATTCCGGGAATGCTTGCACATGCGTGTTTAGTTGATTCTGTTGCCGATGCCTTACGTATTAGACAGCGTGTTTTAGACTTAGTAGAAGAAGCTGAGTTTGCTAATGATCCCGCCGAGCAAGTTCGCCTCCTGTCTTTTGCTATTATTGGTTTTGGAGAGTGCGCATCTACAATAGCCGTTGAAGTAAGTCAAATATTACGCGCTGCAGAATCCTCTTATTCAGTATTACGAAGCGTGGGTTGGCAAGTTCATCTTTTTGAAGAGCAAGATCAATGTTGGTCAGCGTTTGAAAACAAAATCAAGCAGCGTCGTGCACGTAATTTGAAAAAAGCAGGCGTCATTGAACATTTGAATGATGAAATAACAGGCATTACCCAAAGAGATTTATTTTTTGCCAATGGTGAAAATCAATCAGTTGGATTAGTCATCAATGCTTCCTTAAAATTACCTAATATTAAGTTTAAATATTACGGTGAGTTAAGCTGGCCATATGCAATTAATGACGAATTACGGTTACTGGGATTTGAAAATATTTGGATAACTGAATCAAAAGAACCTAATAACCAGCCATCATTTTCTTTTACTGATGATCTAGTCACGTTGGGGTATACGGCTGGTTTTAATGCGTGGGCCACATCTCAAGGTTATAAGACACGACCTATTAAGACACGAACTCATTTTATTCAACCGTATAACATGGCTGAATACTCTTTATGCGCTTTCGGAGCTGTTATTATAGGTGGTAAACCAGCCTGGTTTGTATCCCGCTTGATTAATCTATTTTCGGTACCTGGTTTAGAAAGAAATCTCCGAATTATTATAGATTGGTTTTTAGTGCTCGCGTTTCGCAACGATATTGCAGTCTTATCACAAGCACCCTCAGCCCATTTACAACGCTCACATTATAAGACGGGGGATAATGTATTTTGTTCTGGTGATGCAGCAGAAATGGCCTATGCCGTTGACTCAGGCCGTTTAAAGGTCATGCAAGAAGGACGTATAATTCGAGAATTAGGTCCAGGTGATTATTTTGGAGAAATTCTCCCGTTACACAATAATCGGCGTATTGAAACAGTACGCTGCCTAACTGATTGTGAACTTAAGATTGTTTCACAAGAGGATCTTAAAGCATTAATCAAAAGCGGTTGGTTAATGAGTAAAGCAGTACGTAATTTATCAAATTATCGTGCGACGGAAACAGCCACTACATTCTCCCTAGGCATGAAGCGGTTGACCTATGTAAGCAAATTAAATGCAGTGCTTAATGAGGAAGAAATACTTGAAATTGGACGAATATCGAGTATAAATAATAAACACAGGGACGTTACAGGTGTACTTATTTCAGTTCGTGATTATTTCTTCCAAGTTTTGGAAGGCGAAGAATCGATCGTTGATGAGTTGGTAGAAAAAATCAGCCGAGATCCAAGACATCACGAAATAACGATACTCAGTGCAGAGACTGGCTGTGAAGAACGCCTTTTTACTGAATGGGGGATGAAAACAGTCGCCTTGAGCGAAAGCAATGACCTCATGTTGCTGGCAATTGGTATGATGTTACAGAACATTGCCCACTCTTATAGTATGGTGGGGCGTTATACCCAACCGGTATTACTTAAATATTTAATGGAAGGCATTAACCCGTTAACCATTCCCATAAAAAAAACAGAAAGAATTGTCGTTTCTGGGAGCATGACAGATTTTTCAGGCTTATCTAAAGATTTTGCCTTAGAAGACGTTGTTAAGGCCTTGAATAACTTTTTAGAGATTTGTTCTGCATCATTTATAGAGCATGGTGGGCAAGTCGCTAAATATTCAGGGGGTTGTATAGTTGCACATTTTTTACCTGCTCAAGTGGATATAGCCATCGCAGCTTGTAATGATGCGTACAAAAAATTTAAGCTAGTAACAGAAGAAAACCCTATTTATAGCGTTATTCGATGTGGTTTTGGTTTAACCCTAGATTCTATGATAGAAGGTAATATCGGATCGTCTATTAAAATGGACTACACTGTTTTAGGGCATACCGTTGATCAGGCTGTTAACTTAGGCGCACTTGCTAGAGATTTACATAAACCGCTGGCAGTTAGCAAGTCTATTCAGCTATCTGCTGATTCTTCATGGGGATTTTGTTCAGTGGGTGAGTTTTCATTTAATGAACCCAATGAATCCACTCAGGTTTATGCATTAACAGAGCTTTAATTCAATTTCTTTAAAATAATTATGAAAACTAAATTAGTCGTATTGACTTTGTTTGCTCTTGTTTTAGCTTTACCGGTTTCTAATTTATTAGGGCTATCTGGAGAAAATGAGCCCATTGCTGTTATTGAGGGAAGCTCCCCGCATTTTACAAAAGTGACTGAGATTTTTCAAAATAAATGTGTTGATTGTCATTCTCCTGGCATGACCCGAATGCCTATTTATGCAAAGTTACCTATTGCTAAGCGATTAATGGCAAAAGATATTGAAAATGCTTCAGATAGATTGATTCTTACAAACGAGTTATACAGTGGCAAAGTTAAGTTTTCACCTGTCCAGTTAGCCAGGATAGAAGGTGTTATCCTTAACAATAGCATGCCTCCGGCTTTATATCTCTCTATGCATTGGAACGATAGTTTAGATACAGAAGAACAACAAACAATTCTTGACTGGATTAAAGAAGAGCGTAGTCATTTAGCCTGGAGCCATGATTCAACCAGTACATTAAAAGGTGAACCTATACAACCTTTACCTTTGACAGTAGAACTTGATGCCCAAAAAGTTGCACTGGGTCAGCATCTATTTCATGACACCTTACTTTCTGGCGACAATACATTGAGTTGTGCATCCTGCCATGACTTAACTAAAGGCGGTACAGATCAAGCAAAAGTGGCGACTGGCATTAACGGACAACAAGGACCGATTAATTCTCCAACGGTCTATAATGCCATGTATAACCTAGCGCAATTTTGGGATGGTCGAGCCAAAGACTTACAAGCACAAGCCGCTGGCCCTGTTGCCAACCCGGGTGAAATGGGTGCTCAATGGGATACTGTAATTGAAAAACTGAAGCGGGTACCTGACTATACAAATGCCTTTGCTTCCCTATATCCGCTACAAGGTTTAAGTAAAGAAACAGTCACAGAGGCTATTGCAACATTTGAACAATCGTTGGTGACATCAAACTCTCTTTTTGACCAGTACTTGCGTGGAAATAACAACGCCCTGACCAGTAATGAAAAAGCGGGCTATGAATTATTCAAAGTTAATTGTGCTTCTTGTCACAGTGGCCCAGCATTAGGTGGCTTATCATTTGAAAAAATGGGCGTAAAACAAAATTACTTTATGTTGAGAGGTGATCAATTAACAGAAACTGATCAAGGTCGTTTTAACGTTACAAAAAATGAAAAAGATCGTCATTTTTTTAAAGTACCCGTACTGCGTAATATCGAGTTTACCTCGCCTTATTTTCATGATGGATCTATCAGCAATTTAGCAGACGCAGTTAAAATAATGGCTAAAGTACAAAGAAACAAAAACCTGACTGAAGTTGAAACTAATAACTTAGTGGAGTTTTTAAAGACGTTAACCGGTGAATACAACGACAAACCGATTACAAAGCTAACCAAAGTTGATATTAAGTAAAGACATCAAATCATGGCAAAAATTTTAATTGTAGGCTGTGGGTCGATAGGGATGCAATTAGCTAATACCCTAACGGCTAAAGGGCATCATGTCACTGGGCTAAAAAGACATCCACCCAGTCGAGTGACTGACGATATTAATTACTTTACCGCCGATATAACCGTTTCAAACGAGTTGAAAGATTTACCTCTTGATTTTGAGATAGTCTATTTTATCGTGTCACCTGATGGTCGTAATGAAGAAAGTTATCGAACTATTTATGAAGCAGGACTCGATAACTTAATTTCAAGACTTTCACTGTCTGACTCACCCGCACGTTTGATTTTTGTATCATCCACCAGTGTTTATGGTCAATCACAAGGCGAATGGGTTGATGAATTATCAAATTCGCAACCAGCAAACATCACCAGCCAATTAATTAGACAGGCTGAGCAAAAACTGATGGCTTTAAGTACTCATAATATCATCGTGCGCTTTTCAGGTATCTATGGCCCTGGTCGAGAATATTTATTAAGACTTGCTAGCCAATCTCCTGTTATTCAACAAAACCCGTCCTATTTTACTAACCGTATTCATCAGCAAGATTGTGTCGGTGTATTAGCCTTTTTATGCGAATGTCATTTAGCAGGTGTCGAATTAGAACAATGCTATGTTGCCAGTGATGATGACCCCGCCCCTATGTGGGAAGTGATCTCATGGCTAGCAGCACAAATAAACTGTCAGCCTCCTCATATTAAAATAACCGACGATAAAGCGGACATGAATAAACGTTGTAATAATCAACGAATAAAAGCACTAGGTTATACTTTTAAATACCCTAATTATAAGACTGGCTATTTAGAATTACTGATAGATTATGTACAATGAAAATCAAATGCATCTTTATATCCCCGCCATGAACGGTGGTTTTTTTCAGAAAACACGGACAAATGAAAAACAACACATCACGCGAAGTTCAGGATTATCTGGATATTTGCATCGCTACTCAGCGATTGACTACTGTTAAAGACGGTAATAAAGTTCGGCAATACCCTGTCTCCACCGCTAAAAATGGACTGGGTGAACTAAAAGGCAGTGAATGCACCCCCAGAGGTTGGCATCAGATCAGAGCAAAAATAGGTTCTGAACAACCCATTAATTGTGTGTTTGTGGGTAGACGTCCCACAGGTGAAATTTATACGCCTCAATTAGGTCAGCAACACCCAGAACGGGACTGGATCTTAACACGGATACTATGGTTAGGAGGACTTGAACCCCATATAAATCGTTATGGCAATGTCGACTCGACCTGGCGCTATATATACATCCACGGCTGCCCTGATGAATTAATGACAGGCACTCCGCAATCACACGGCTGTATTCGTATAAAAGGAGTAGATCTTATTGAGCTATACAACAGTGTCAACGTAGGTCACAAGGTCTTTATCCATGAATAAAACCCGACTCGTTTTAGGCGTTGAATACGATGGTAGCGGTTTTTCTGGCTGGCAATGGCAAACCCACCAACGCAGTGTTCAACAAGTACTTGAGCAAGCCTTGTCAAAAGTTGCTAATCATCCTGTGACAGTACAATGTGCTGGCAGAACGGATACCGGCGTACATGCTCTTGAACAAGTAGTCCATTTTGATACGACGAGCCAACGCGATCTTCATGCCTGGTTGCTAGGAGGAAATAGTCATTTACCGGATGATGTCAGAATCTCCTGGATTGAATCAGCCATTGGTGATTTTCATGCACGATACACTGCAATTGCCCGTTTTTATCGCTATATTATTCTTAACCGCCCCATAAAATCAGCTTTATTACGTAACCAGGTGACTTGGTGTCGTGTCCCACTTAATGAAATACTAATGCACCAGGCAGCACAATCTCTAATTGGGCATCATGATTTTTCTTCATTTCGCGCCCAAGGTTGTCAATCTAAAAGCCCTTGCCGAACGATTTACTTTATAGAGGTCTATCGTCAAGAGGATCAAGTGATTATCGACATCTCGGCTAATGCTTTTCTGCATCACATGGTTAGAAACATAGCGGGGGTTTTGATGGCGATAGGAACAGAAAAACAGCCTGTTGAATGGACTCGTGAACTACTAGAGGCAAAAGATAGAAAACTGGGTGGTATAACTGCTCCCCCGGATGGTTTGTATCTAGGCGCCGTCTATTATCCTGCAGCTTATGGCCTGGTTCGGCATCCGATATTTAATAAATTACCTGCCGATGCGCAACGACATGATTAAAAAACCTTACCGCACATTAAGTCTATCTATTTGCATTTACCCAAATATAAAGTAGATTATCCGTTTATATTCAACACATAATAACGACCAAAAATGAATAACTTTTTATCTTTCCAAATTCATGGCGGTGCCGACCATAGTGGTGGTGTTGCAGATAGTGTTTCCAGCCTGCTCATTTCTCTTGAGAAACTGTCAGATCATGGGCCAGAAACATTCTTTTCATCAATATTGCCCGGTATTGCAAGCCTTGAAAACGTCCATCCCTTACTGGTACATTTCCCCATTGCTTTTCTAACGAGCTTTTTCATTCTCGATTTAATAGCTACGCTGACTAAAAATACCTTGTTAAGAAAAGCCTTCAGCTGGCTGCTGTATCTGGGAGCAATCTCAGCTATTTTCACTGTAACCGCTGGATTTATAGCAGCGGATACCGTTCCTCATGGTGAAAATGTTCACGAAATCATGGAAAACCATGAACACATTGGCGTTTCAATTCTGTCCCTGTCTCTTGGATTGGCTGCTTGGCGATTAAAAAATCGGGGCATTATTTATGGTTGGTCAAATGCTATTTTTCTATCCCTGTCCGCATTATTGTTTGGACTGATTGTTCAAGGCGCGGATCTAGGTGGCCTCATGGTCTATCAATACGGTGTTGCTGTTAAATCAACGCAATCAGCTGATGCTGCTAATAGCCATCAACATACCCAACCAGAATCGGTTGAAGCCAAAGATCATCAACATCCGCATGAACATGAGCATGAACACGAGCATGAGCAAACCCCTGTTGTTCCCGATCCAAACAATCAGGATACAAACAACTTAAAGATTACACCCCATCAGGTACCCCCTCCTATAGACCCTGATCATCCAGACCATCATACGCATAGCCATACTCATTAATCAGGCGAGACCCCTCTAATTTATATTGGATCTGTATAACAAGTATTAAAGCAAAAACCATATTTGCTTTAATACTCTAGACTTGACTGGAAACAATACACAATAGATGTTAACTACAGCACTGAAATAAGCAGAGCAAAAACAAATGAAATAACCAGAAAAAGGGTAAACATCCCCTTGTAAGTTAACTCCTCTTTAAACTGCTTAAATTCTTGCACTAATGCTGCCTTAATATCATCAGCTTTTATTATTCGTAGACACCAACCACGCAATGAGTGCTGTTCTTCATAAGCCACTTCCTCAGCAAGTAACGCCTGAATCGTCGGATAAAAATCACCACACTTAGGGCATCTGACATCAAAGTCTTTACGCTCATAATCACAAGAGGGGCATTTATTCATTAGATACTCCTAAATTATTTTGTCTTTTTAACTTTACAATGCCCAATATGAGGCAATCGTTATGCATTTTTTGTTGATAATGATGACATGAATGTTATTATTCCAACAAAAGATCTTAACTCACTTAAATTTAACTGCTGAAGTACTGTCGTAATGATTCTATGATAGCAATTTTTAGTCACTCCATACATTCTCAGATGATGGGATTTGATTTTTTTCACCGCCACTCACTTTTTTAACCTCTAAGGAGCATCTAATGCTAAAACAGTACCGTAAACATGTTGAAGAGCGTGCCGCTGAAGGCGTAGTACCTAAGCCACTTGATGCCGAACAGACAACTGCTTTAGTTGAACTGATTAAATACCCTCCACAAGGGGAAGAGGAATTTCTTCTTAATTTATTAGCTAATAGAATTCCTGCCGGTGTTGACGAAGCCGCTTACGTTAAAGCCAGTTTTTTAACTGCGATAGCAAAAGGTGAAACAAGCTCACCCATATTAACACCCGCCGATGCCACTGAACTATTAGGTACCATGCTAGGTGGGTATAACATAACCCCTTTAATCGACTTGCTGGACAACCCTACCCTGGCACCGATTGCAGTTAAAGGCTTATCACATACCTTACTGATCTTTGATGCGTTTCATGATGTTGAAGAGAAAGCATTGGCAGGCAATGAATTTGCTAAAGCAGTGATTAAATCCTGGGCAGAAGCCGAATGGTTTACCAGCAAGCCTGCTGTTGCTGAAAAAACCACAGTGACTGTCTTTAAAGTCACCGGAGAAACCAATACCGATGACTTATCACCTGCACCGGATGCATGGTCAAGACCGGATATTCCACTTCATGCCAAAGCGATGCTAAAAATACCCAGGGAAGGTATCACTAATGCAGAACTTCAAATTGAAGAGTTACAAAAAAAAGGTTTCCCCGTTGCTTATGTAGGTGATGTGGTCGGTACAGGCTCATCTCGCAAATCAGCGACTAACTCGGTGTTATGGTTTATCGGTAACGACATTCCCTTTATCCCTAACAAACGCGATGGTGGCGTCTGTATCGGTAGCAAAATTGCACCCATTTTCTTTAACACCATGGAAGATTCCGGTGCGCTACCCTTTGAATGTGATGTCACCCAATTAGCTATGGGCGATGTGATTGATATCTATGTTTATGAAGGCGTTATTAAACGACATGAAACTGATGAAGTTATCTGCACCTTCGCTTTAAAAACTGACATTATCCTGGATGAAGTCCGTGCAGGTGGACGTATTCCATTAATTATTGGGCGTGGCTTAACGGATAGAGCCAGAAAATCCTTAGGACTTGAAGCGTCTAACGTGTTCTTGCGCCCATCGATAGAAGAAGTGAGCAAGAAAGGCTTTACGCTGGCACAAAAAATAGTCGGTAAAGCCTGCGGTGTTGAAGGCGTTCGTCCTAACACTTATTGTGAGCCACACATGACCACCGTCGGCTCACAAGATACCACCGGCCCGATGACCCGCGATGAACTAAAAGACTTAGCCTGCTTAGGTTTCTCAGCTGACCTGGTGATGCAATCATTCTGCCATACCGCCGCTTATCCAAAGCCTGTCGATGTTGTCATGCAACATACCCTACCTGATTTTATTATGAATCGTGGCGGTGTTTCTTTGCGCCCGGGAGACGGAATCATTCACTCCTGGTTAAACCGCATGTTATTGCCAGATACTGTGGGAACGGGCGGTGATTCACATACCCGTTTTCCGATTGGCATTTCTTTTCCTGCAGGCTCTGGTTTAGTGGCTTTTGCTGCAGCAACCGGTGTCATGCCTTTGGATATGCCTGAATCCGTATTGGTTCGATTTAAAGGTGAAATGCAGCCCGGCATTACCCTAAGAGACATGGTTAACGCGATTCCACATGCTGCCATCAAACGCGGATTATTAACCATTGATAAAAAAGGTAAGAAAAATGTTTTCTCAGGCCGCATCCTGGAAATAGAAGGTCTACCTGATTTAAAAGTTGAACAGGCATTTGAATTATCCGATGCGTCAGCAGAACGCTCAGCCGGTGGTTGTACTATTCGTTTAAATGAAGCACCGATACGTGAATACTTAAACTCTAATATTACCCTGTTGAAATGGATGATTTCTGAAGGTTACGGTGATGTAAGAACAATCAAGCGTCGTATTAAAAGCATGGAAGAATGGCTAGCAAATCCCGTTCTACTCGAACCCGATGCCGATGCAGAGTATTTTGAGATCATTGAAATTGATATGAATGAAATCAAAGAACCTCTGTTGGCCTGCCCTAATGACCCTGATGATATTAAAACCCTCTCAGACGTTGCGGGTACAAAAATCGATGAGGTCTTCTTGGGTTCCTGTATGACTAATATCGGTCACTTCCGTGCGGCAGGTAAATTACTTGAACAACAAAAAGGTGAATTACCGACCCGTCTATGGGTCGCCCCACCGACCAAGATGGATCAAACTCAATTAACCGAAGAAGGCTATTACAGTACCTTTGGTAAAGCGGGTGCCCGAATGGAAATGCCGGGCTGTTCGTTATGTATGGGTAATCAGGCACGTGTTGCAGAAAACTCAACCGTCGTTTCTACATCGACCCGTAACTTCCCTAACCGCTTAGGTAATGGGGCCAATGTTTATTTAGCCTCTGCAGAACTGGCAGCCGTATGTTCATTGTTAGGTAAAATACCTTCCTTTGATGAATATAAAGTCTACGCAGAACAGATCAGTAAATCGGCTGGAGAAAGTTATCGCTACCTCAACTTTAATCAAATGAAGGCTTACCAGAAAAAAGCGGATACCGTTGAAACCGCTTGATTTTGATTAAGGTAACGCGTAATCAATAAACATCACCCTATAAGATGCGCTAAACAACTGTGAAGCGCATCGTTCAATCTATGGTTCAAGGTACACAGAGCAAACTCTACCTTGTTAGCTTTGTGTACTTCACACAGTTTCGAAACTGAACAACGAGCACTCTGCTTTTATGCCCTCAAAACCACCTACGTTTAAAGTTTCACTAACCTATCAAAATCGCACAATGGCTTTTTATTATAGCCAGATTGAGCAGCAACAACGCCTGTTAAAGCGTATTCAAAACGTCTTACCCTACAACCTGGCAAAACAAGCAAGACACTGTCTTATTAAAGATAAAAAATTACTGATCTATACTGATTCTGCAACATGGGCATCACAGTTACGATTTTATAACCAAGCGATTATTGGAGCTATTCAATCAACAACAAAGTCAACGATTGAAGCGATACAGGTGAAAGTAATTACCACTCAAATCGGTTCTTCTTCAGGATCGACGAGGAAAGCAAACTTACCTTCCATAGAAAAAATAGCGCTGATAAGAAGTGATAGCTTATCTATTTCTGATACCCGATTACAGCAAGCATTACTCAAATTAAGTACTACACTGGATAGATTATCTAAATAGTGGATTCTCATCCCGAAGTGTAATCTAAGCTTTACAAAAACTTAATCGTTGCAAACACGATTCCACTATTTGCCTTAAATGTTTATTAATATATACTTAGTTATGTAGATAGTTATATGCCGCTTTAATGAGTCAATTTATTGATCATGCCTTAAAGCGGCTTTTTATTACCGAATAAAAATAATAAGAGGTATTTATGAGCAAAATTTTAAATGAAGTTTTATCTGCTAACAGAGATTACGTAAACAATTTTGGTGACAAAGGTGAACTGGCACTTCCACCCGCCAGACATTTCGCGATATTAACCTGTATGGATGCACGTTTAGATCCTGCAAAATATGCTGGCTTATCAGAAGGTGATGCTCACGTTATTCGTAATGCAGGTGGCCGCGCGAGTGATGATGCCATACGCTCATTAGTTATCTCGTACAAATTACTGGGTACCCGTGAATGGTTTGTGATTCATCATACTAACTGTGGCATGGAACTTTTTAATGACGAAATCATGCGTGATCTTTTAGCAAGCAGCTTAAAGACTGCATCAATTGACGAAAATGGCTGGCATGATTGCGGTGAAGGACATGGTTCTGCTGAAGCACGTTACATCGATTGGCTAACAATCAAAGATCAGGAAAGCAGTGTTCTAGAAGATGTCACCCGTATTAAAAACCATCCATTAGTACCTTCAGATATTCCTGTTTACGGCTATATCTACGATTGTACTTCAGGCCGTTTAATTGAGGTTCCAGCAGCAACGGAAGCAGGTAAAGTAAGCTAAGCCTGTTTCAAATAGGCTCATTTTGACATAAGCGTTGAAACTGTTTGTTTTATCTTGACCCGATACAGGATGTTGAAGCAACATCCTGTATCGTATTAAGCGTATTAACAGACCTTCGCTCACTCGGTGATAACATCAAGAAACGGCCTTATCCTTATTAATCAGGAAATAAACCACCGGAATAACCAGTAATGAAAACAAGGTCGATGCAAAAATACCGAAGATAAAGCTCCAGGCTAATCCTGAAAAGATAGGGTCCAGGATAATCACAAAAGCACCAAACATAGCTGCCCCCGCTGTTAAAAATATAGGTCGTAACCGAATGGCACCTGCTTCAATTAAAGCCTCTGCTAAAGTAACATTTGCCCGAGACCGGATACGCTCTATAAAATCAATTAAGATTATCGAATTACGCACCACAATACCCGCCAAAGCAATCATGCCGATCATGGCTGTGGCAGTAAAGTAGATTGGATTAGGGTAGCCCGCAATCGGTGTAGCCATCAGCTGATTCAATACCCAGAAGCCTGGCATAATACCTATCACCGTGAGTGGTATCGCTATCATCATCACCAGTGGCACTGTCAATGAGCCGGTTTGCCCCACCAATAACACATAAATCATAACCAATGCAGCCGCAAAAGCGAGTCCAAGATCCCGAAATACATCAACGGTAATTTTCCACTCACCTTCACCGGCTAATTCAGCTTTATAACCTGTTGGTAACGGCTGTTCCGCTAAACTGTCATTCAAATCGAAAACAGCTTCAACCGGACTCCGCCCCGCCATACTAGCCACCACGTAATTAAGGCGTTGCAGGTTTTTATGAAAAATGGGTTGATCGTCTGTCTCTTGTCTAGCAGACCCTATTTCACTTAAAGGAATCAATTCACCTGTTTCAGTTTTTACTCGCAAGGCCAATAAATCAGCGACTGATGAACGGGTTGCTCGTGGTAATTGCAAAGTAATTTCCAGCGGCAAGCGCTCACTATCCAAATGTACAATACCAACTGTTTTACCGGTGGAAGCAATGCGCAATGTTTCTGTTACTTGGGCAACACTTACCCCAGATAAGGCTGCTTTTTCTCGATTTAAATCAAAATGTACTTTCTCATGAGCCGCCTCTGAAAAGTCATCGACATCGACGACACCGTCAGTCTTTTCCATATCCGCTCTAACGCGCTTGGAAACACTGATCAAATCGGCAATACTGGCTTCTGGTGGGCCATAGACTTCGGCGACCAAATCAGAAAGTACCGGAGGCCCCGGTGGAATTTCTACTATCTTAAGGTTTGCTCCGTATTGTTTACCTATCTTTTCTATATCAGGACGAACACGTAACGCAATTTCATGAGACTGCTGTTCTCGCTTATCTTTAGGCAATAAATTAATTCTAACTTCACCGACATAACCACCACTGCGTAAATAATAATGCCGAACCATCCCATTAAAGTCCATCGGTGCTGCCAAGCCGGTATAGGTTTGGTAGTCTGTGACTTCATTAACGGTTGCCAGATAACTCCCTAAAGCACGCGCGACTTGATCGGTAGCTTCTAAGGTGGAACCACGTGGCATATCAATCATGATTTGCAATTCGTTTTTATTATCGAACGGCAATAATTTAAGTGGTACAGCACGGGTAACGGCTAACATCGTTGAGCCTAAAAAGGCGATCAGCACAATCAGCAAAAACAATTTAGCACGTCCAGAGGTTGCCAATAAAGGCCCTAGGGCACTACGGTACAGCTTATAAATAACGGTTTTTTTTAACTCAATAGGCGCTTCATCGCTGTGTTTGTGATATTCACTTTGCAATAATTTAAAGCTAGCCCAAGGTGTCACTGTAAAGGCCACGATTAACGAAACAATCATCGCTATAGGGACATTAAAAGCCATGGGTGCCATATAAGGCCCCATCATCCCAGTGATAAAAAACATCGGCAAGAAGGATACAATCACGGTAAATGTCGCCAGAATTGTGGGCGGCCTCACTTCATCAACAGCGGTTAATAAAGCTTGTAAGGGGGACTCTTTCCGTAACTTATAATGCCGATGAATATTCTCTACATCCACAATAGGATCATCGACTAACAAGCCGAGTGACAAAATCAAAGCAAACAAGGTCACTCGATTAATGGTGTAACCGGAAATATAATCCAGCAATAAGGTCAGCGCCAAGGTCATGGGCACGGCGATAGAAACAATAAATGATTCTTTTAAGCCTAAAGAAAAAGCTAACAATACGACGATAATGACGATAGCAAAACTTAAGTGTTTAACCAGTTCGTTAACTTTGTGATTAGCTGTTTCACCGTAATCGCGCGTGACGGTGAGTAGCACGTCTTCTGGAACTAAAGTACCGTGCAATTTTTCTGCGGTCGCAATCACCGTTTCAGCCACTTGCACGGCGTTACTGCCTTTACGTTTAGCAATGGCTAGGGTTGCCATTTGACGTTCTTGCCCGATTTGTGGCTTATCACCCGTGGCTGTGCCAATGGTGGGCATTTCATCGACAGCAGGGCCAAAACCAATACGGGTGTAATGATCCACATCGGCTGGACCGTCTTCAATACGGGCAATATCACGCAGATAGATCGGACGCCCTGCGATACTTTTTATAACGGTTGCACCGACTTCTGAAGAAGAACTAAAGTGCGGCCCCGCTTCCAATAAAATCTCACGATTATTACGCTCGAAACTACCTGCCTGCACATTCACATTCGCATTAGCCAATGCCTGGGTAATCTCTAGTACGGTGACCCCGTGTGCCGCTAAACTGGCGGTATTCGCATAGATAGAGACCTGACGTTGTTCACCACCGACGACCCAACTCTTGCCGACATCAGGCACGCTTCGGAGAGCCGTAATTAATTCATCGGCAATCCGTCGTAATGCCATGGAATCATACTGCTTATTTTGTGCCGACAATGTCATTAAGACGATAGGGACATTATCAATTTCTACCGGCGACACTTTCCAGTGACTGACGCCGGCAGGAATAAGATGTTGATTAGACATCAATCTATCCCAGGTTTTAACGAGACTGTCTTCGAAACTTTGACCGACAAAATAACGGACTGTGACCATTGCCGCGCCAGGCTTAGAAACGGAATAAACGTATTCCACGCCTTCAATCTGTTTTAATAGAACCTCTAAGGGGGTTGCTACCAACTTTTCTACTTCTTCACTCGAAGCCCCTGGGTATTCAATCATTACATCCATGACAGGGACCACAATCTGCGGATCTTCTTCACGCGGGGTGAGTGTTAACGCCGCTGCTCCGGCCAGCAAGGAGATAATCAGAAATAAAATAGACAACTGTGAGGTGGTAAATACTTCAACAATCTTAGTCGTCAAGCCACGTCTTGGCTTTTGGTTTTCCTGTTCAGTCATTACTGCGCCTGCTCTGCATTAAGGATAATAGTCTCACCCGCCTGCAAACCAGAAATAACTTCAATCTGATCGCCGAAGGTTTTGGCAGTTCTAATATGACGCATCAACGGATGATCAGCTGATAAAATCTTAACCACTTCCAGTTGGCCAATATGTTGTACAGCACGCTTAGGAATTAATAATGTCTCGTGTTGATCACAGGCTTGTTCCAACCAGCCAAAATAACCCGGTTGCAAGCCATCCATTACAGGTAGTGCAATTTTGATGAGTTGGGTTCGAGTTTGCGGGTCAACATCAGGGCTAATTTCATCAATTTGAGCCGATACGGTTTTTGATAACGTATCAATACGTACCTTAACAGCCATTCCGGTATGGTAGCGTCCTGCACACGAGGTGGGGACATCCGCTTCAAGTCTTAAGCCTTGTGATGTTTGCAGGGTAACAACGGGGACGCCTGGTAAGCCCATATCTCCCGGTTCTTTAAGACGTTTAACAACAACCCCATCAAACGGTGCTAATAATAAGGTGTCTGATAAATGTGCTCTCATTTCGCTGACTTGACTACTTGCCTGAATCACACTCGCTTGTGCTTCTTTGGCTTTGGCAACGATGGCATCATAGTTTTCACGGGTGGCGGCTTCTTTATGATACAAGCCCTCAATACGCTGTTCATCCGCTTTCGCCCGATTCGCTTGTGCAGTTACACCCGCCAGCGCTGCTAACACGGATTGCTCTTCAGCCTTAATATCGCGCTCGTCTAAACGGGCAATCAGGTCACCTTTTTTAACCTTATCACTCACATGAACTTTTATATCTAAAATTCGTGCCGTTATCTTCGGAGCAATATTAGCGACGGTTCTTGATTTGACCGTACCCGGCCAGGTTAGAATATCGTCAAC
The DNA here is from genome assembly GCA_903859415.1 of uncultured Methylococcaceae bacterium. Classification (GTDB taxonomy): domain Bacteria; phylum Pseudomonadota; class Gammaproteobacteria; order Methylococcales; family Methylomonadaceae; genus Methylobacter_C. Next base: position 394 of record CAIOMN010000058.1, on the reverse strand, counting down.
CTGTTTTTTCTCAACAACGGCTGTTTGATTCTCAGGCACTTTTGCTTCGCTATTCAGCGGACTTAATCCCGGAGAAACTTTGCTAACAAAACTGCCTTGCATATAAAGCAATAGAAGAATCAAGGCTAAAGCAGCCCCAGTGATAGAGAGTATTTTACTAACGTTTGAGTGTTCACTTTGTGACATAAGACTTCCTTTATTTCCAATCGCCGATGGCTTTTTTTAAAGCCGCTTCGGCACTCAGTGCATCGTAATGTGCTGCGATGGTATTAGATTGTGCTTTATTTCGGGCAACTTCGGCTTCAATATAACGGGTGACAGTGACTATTTCGGCATGTCTTTCTTCATTGACTAATCGTAAGGCTTCATCAGCGGCAGACACCGAAACATCGGT
>CAIOMN010000057.1 GCA_903859415.1 uncultured Methylococcaceae bacterium | reverse complement strand
TTGGTGTGTCAGTTTGAAGATAACTATGAAGATGGGATTGCTAATTTTATTTACAATTTAGAGCCTGATGATTATCAAGACATTATTGTCTGCCATGAGACGCCTCTTAACATTTCTTTAACAGAGCGTCTTTATACTTGGCATGCCATTAGTGCACGCATTGAATTTAAATCAACTGACTCAAACCATGCAAAGTTACATTTTTTTAGACCTTGATGATACGCTATTCCAAACCTTAAGAAAGTGTGGCACGGATGCTAATGCTGATGATCCTAAGTTAGCGCCACGCGCTTATCTTCCTGATGGTTCACCCAATTCGTTTGCGACGGATAAGCAGCAATGGTTGTGGGAATGGTTGGAAAGAGGCTTTAAAATTGTGCCAGTGACGGGGCGGGACGGTCTGGCTTTTGAACGGGTGGTATTACCTTTTCAAGAAGAGGTAGTGTTAAATCACGGTGCGGTTATATTAAATAAGCAGCGTGAGATTGATCCGGTCTGGATGTCAGGTATGCTGAAACGATTGCCCGCCTATCACGATAAGTTACTTGAATTATGGGCACGGGTTGAGGATTATTGCAAACAGCACAAGGGCTTTAATGCGCGTTTAGTTGTTGATTTTGATATCACCTGGTATGGTGTGATTAAGCATGCAGACCGAACCGAGAAAACCTTGCAACAAGTGTTGGGTGCGGTCATTAAAGAGCACCCCTCTATTCTTGATGGTAGCTTGTATTGGCATTTAAATGGCAATAATCTTGCGGTGTTGCCTCGGATTATTAATAAAGAGAGTGCAGTGGATTATTTAATACAGACTTACCGGCAACAGCATTCCGATTTGGTTTTCTTTGGTGCTGGCGATAGTCATACGGATGCTCCGTTTATGGCTTTATGTGATTATGCGTTAATTCCAAGAAACACCCAGTTATTTAAAACTCTATCGGTTTCAGGATGAGTAGGATAGTCCCATTTACAGGCAGTTATCGTACGGGTGAAGTGCAGTTTTTGTTAAAGCCGATAGCGTTAGATGATACCCCTGTGCATATTAAAGAGGTCTTGATACAGTCGGGTCAAAAGCATTATTCCGAAATGCTAACCCACGAGTCTTTGCCATCGGCGGCTTATGTGGACTTGTTTAATCGGGCGATGACGCTTAATCAAGATCGTATGGCATTGGATTTGTTGGCTTTAGCCCAAGCGATTATAGCGAACCGCGCTCAGGGTATTACCCTGGTTTCTCTGGCACGCGCAGGAACGCCGGTGGGGGTGTTACTTAAGCATATCCTGAGCCGGTATCTTGGAATAGACGTCGAACATTACTCTATTTCCATTCTTCGGGATAGAGGGATAGACACCAATGCCTTACGGTATATTTTAAAAAACCATACGCCCGAGTCATTGGTCTTCGTAGACGGCTGGACGGGTAAAGGCGTTATATCCAGACAGTTAGCCACGAGTCTGCAAGCCTTTGAAGACAGTGATGGTGTGACTATTCCTGCTGAACTGTTTGTATTGACTGATTTATCGGGCTGGGCGAAATTTGCGGCCTCTTCAGCCGATTATTTGATTCCTTCTTGTGTATTAAATGCAACTATCTCCGGATTAGTCAGTCGATCCATTTATGACAAACAGAACAGTCATTCGACAGATTTTCATGCGTGTGTTTATTATG
>CAIOMN010000056.1 GCA_903859415.1 uncultured Methylococcaceae bacterium | reverse complement strand
TTTTCATCGGGAGTATGGTTTTTAAAGGTGAAGTTAATAGAAAATTGCTTATTATTCACTAAAACAACCGGAAAAATTAAATTTCAATACTCAGCAACTGATTGATTTGTAGATGGAACTAGAATGCTCTGAATTGCTGAGAAAAGCCTAAAATATTAGGCGACAGACGGTTAGAGTCGATCTTTGCATTTTCCTGCACCATAAGATTTAAACCTATCTTCTCAATTTTTAGGTTTTTGCCAATAGTCTCAATTTAACGAATCTAAAGCCGCCTTCATCTGCGTTAACGCTTGAGTTAATGTAGCCCGTGAGCAACCAAAGTTTAGCCTGACAAAATCTTTGCCGCCCTGACCGAATCTTTGTCCATCATTTAACGCCACCTTAGCCTGGCGCAAGAAAAATTCGTATGGGTTTCCAGTGATGCCTGTTGCACTGCAATCCAGCCAGGCTAAGAACGTACCCTCTGGAACAGTAGTGCGCAGGGTGGGCAAATGTTCTTGTATATAATCAACAAGAAAATCCCGATTGCCATTCAGATAGGTCAATAATTCTTTATGCCAAGTCTCACATTGAGTGTATGCCGCCAGAGCAGCAGTTAATCCAAGTAAATTAACCTGAGGCACAATACCATTTGCAGCCTGTTGATATCGCTTTCGCAAAAAAGGATCTTGAATAATAGCAAACCCGCAATACAGCCCAGCAATGTTAAACGTTTTGCTAGGGGCCATGAGCGTAATGCAGCGTTTGGTTATTTCAGGCGATAAGGTCGCGATAGGAAGATGACTGGACTGATCCAGTAAAATATCGCAATGTATTTCATCTGCACAAATAATCAAATCGTGACGGGTACAAATGTCTGCGATGTTAGTCAATTCCTCACTGGAAAAACAACGACCGACCGGGTTATGGGGATTACATAACATAAACAACCGGGTGTTGGGCTGTATAGCCGCTTCAAAGGCATTAAAGTCAATTGAGTACTGTAACTTATGGCTGGAGCGTATCACGGTTAACTCAGCGACATTGAGCTGTAAACCCTGATTAATTGGCGCACTTAAAAACGGTGGATAAACGGGTGTTTGCACAAGAACCCCAGTGCCGGGCGGACAGACTGCTCTACAACTGACATTAAGAGCACTCACCAAGCCAGGTTGAAATACGATCTGTTCAGGTGTGACTTTCCATTGGTAATGTTCCCACAGCCTGTTACAAATCGCCTCGGATAATTCAGCCGTTACCCCACCATAACCAAATATGCCATGCGCCACTCTGTCATGAAGTGCCTGCAATATCGCTGGAGGTGCAGGAAAATCCATATCAGCAACCCACAAGGGCAATACGTCGTTTCCATAAGCCGCCCACTTTTCGCTATCGGTTCCCCGGCGTTCATAAGGTTGATCAAAATCGTAGGTGGTCATTTTATTTCTTCAATATCCTGATATAGTTTACTAATTGATCAATCATTTCACAAAGTTTCTTGGTTAAATAAGTCTACCAAAAATCACAACCTGAAATTAATTTAATTCTAATATTGGGTAAGTATTAATATAGTATGTTATGGCTCAATTTTAAGCGTATTTCTAAAGCGCATACCCAAAAAATGGGCAGAATATCAACTCTGAATTGCTATAATTCTATTTAGAGTTTGACGACTTTATTTTTTATCTATATTATTTGTCAGTTATGTCAGATAGATTACCCGAAATTATAGACCCTTTACACCTCGCGGATACGCGTGGCGTATTAAAAGGCAAATTACCCTTAAGCAGCCTGGATCGTTTAGCAACTATGCTAGTTGACGATTCCGGGACAATTGATGTCGATCTTTTTTTTAGCCGGGAAGGGCGTCTTGCCAAGGTAGAGGGACATATTGAGACCGTTTTGGCACTGCAATGCCAAAATTGCCTGGAGGCCGTTGAATGGCCGATTGATTGCGAAATCAAATTAGGCATTGTTACCTCAATAGACCAGGCGAATAGATTACCAGAAGAATATGAGCCTTTACTGGTTGAAGAGGAAAAAATGCCTCTTAAAAATATTATTGAAGACGAAATACTGCTTAATTTACCAGCATTTCCAAAGCATCAACACCCTTGTATTGTTGCTGTTACAACTATTGACACTAAAAAAACCGTCGTGTTTGACGAACCTTCAAACACCGAGAACCCTTTTTCTATTTTAGCCAAACTTAAAAACACTGGAGACCTATAATGGCAGTACAAAAGAGTAAAGTATCGCGTTCAAGACGCGGTCAACGTCGTTCGCATGATGCCTTAACCACTAAAGCATTGTCACAAGATCCAATCACTGGTGAAATGCATTTACGTCACCACATGACTCCAGGTGGCTTTTTTAAAGGTCGTCAAATCGTTAATGCTGTAGACGAAGATTAATCATCTTTTCGATCTGGAATAGCGCCATGCCGAACCTTATCAGGTTCGGCTTTCCACAATAACTTCGGAGTTGTTCATCAACGTGAGTTTAACAATTTCTATTGATGCAATGGGCGGGGATCATGGTCCTGAAGTCACTATTCCAGCATCATTGGATTGCTTAAAAAACAATCCAGACTTAAAATTAATTTTAGTGGGTAATGAAGACGTCATCAAAAGCCTCTTACCCAAAGACTTAGGCAGCTATCAAGACAGACTGTCTATCCATCACGCTTCTCAATGCGTTGAGATGGATGAGTCACCTTCTAAAGCATTAAAAAATAAAAAAGACTCCTCAATGCGCGTAGCTATTAACCTGGTTAAAGAAGGTCAGGCTGATGCGTGTGTGAGTGCAGGCAATACTGGTGCCTTAATGGCAACCGCCCGCTTTGTTTTAAAAATGATCCCAGGCATCGATCGCCCTGCCATTATTTCCACCTTACCTTCTATTCATGGCCATACGCATGTGCTTGATTTAGGTGCCAATGTAGATTGTTCTGCTGAGCATTTATTTCAATTTGCCATCATGGGCAATGAACTGGTTAAAGCCGTTGAAGGCATTGAAAATCCTAAAGTTGGCCTTTTAAATATAGGCGAAGAAGATACCAAGGGTAACGAACAAGTTAAAGCCGCCGCTAAATTATTAGAAACCTCTTCACTTAACTATATTGGTTATGTAGAAGGCAACTCTCTAAACGCAGGCCCTATCAAAGTCGATTTAATCGTCACTGATGGCTTTGTCGGAAATGTGGCTCTTAAATCCATTGAAGGTGCCGCAAAAATGATCGGCACAACCCTAAAAGAAGCGTTTAGCAAAAATCTCTTCACTAAAATTATCGCTATCATTGCTTACCCTGTTCTTAAATCGTTTAAGCAACGTATTGACCCGCGCTTATATAATGGCGCCAGCTTTCTAGGTCTTAAGGGCTTGGTTATTAAAAGTCATGGCGGAGCAGATAGACTCGCATTTAAAACGGCGATTCAATTAGCTGAAGTTGAGGTTAAACAGGATGTTATAAGAAAAATAAGTGAGCAGGTAGAACATATCCTGGCTCTAAGAGACATGACATGATTCGTTATTCAAAAGTACTGGGCACCGGTGGTTATTTGCCAGCTGAAGTTCGGACCAATGAGCAAATTTCAGAAACAGTAGATACCTCCGACAGTTGGATATTCGAACGCACGGGCATTAAAAGCCGCCGTATTGCAGGGCCTGATGAAACTGCATCCAGCATGGCTGAAATTGCAGCAAGGCAAGCATTAGAAGCAGCCGGCTGTGAACCGGACGCTGTTGATCTGATTATTGTTGCCACTGGCTCACCTGAATATGTTTACCCCAGCACCGCATGCCTGTTACAGCAACGCTTAGGCATTAACAATGCCGCTGCCTTTGATCTACAAGCGGCTTGTTCCGGTTCAATCTTTGCGATGAGTATCGCCGATCAATACATTAAATCGGGCGCTGCCAAAAAAGTGCTGATTGTTGGCTCAGAAATATGTTCGAGAATTGTTGACTGGACCGACCGAAGCACCTGCATCTTATTTGGCGATGGGGCTGGCGCATTACTATTAGGTGCTTCAGATGAATTGGGAGTTCTATCTACTCACATCCATTCAGATGGAGAGTTTGAAGATCTTTTATATTGCGCAAACCCACAAGCCGCTACCGGTGAGAAAAGAAACGAACCGGGCTATATCAATATGCGTGGCAATGAAGTATTTAAGGTCGCTGTTAATACTTTAGGCAGAATTGTTGATGAAACGCTAGAAGCCAATAACATGGACAAATCCGAGATTGATTGGCTAGTGCCTCATCAAGCCAATATTAGAATCATCATGGCGACTGCCAAGAAACTAAAAATGTCTATGGATCAAGTCGTAGTCACCCTTGAACATCAAGGCAATACCTCATCAGCCTCTGTTCTGCTTGCTTTTAATGAAGCGGTACGTGATGGTAGAATTAAACGGGGGCAAGTAGTGCTACTTGAAGCCTTCGGCGCTGGCTTCACCTGGGGCTCAGCAATCATTAAATATTAAAAACAATTATAAAAATGAGCACGCACAGCAACTCTTTAGCATTTGTTTTCCCGGGACAGGGTTCACAATCGGTCGGCATGTTGTCCGATTTGGCCGCTAGCTATCCCGAAGTTAAACAAACCTTTGAACGAGCATCGGATGCTTTAAACTTAGACTTATGGACTATTGTTAACACGGGTCCAGAAGAAACTCTCAACCAAACCCAGAATACCCAACCTGCCATGCTAGCTGCTGGCTTTGCTGTTTGGGAAATATGGAATAAACAAAGTAACATTCAGCCCACTTGGCTGGCCGGCCATAGCTTAGGCGAATACACTGCCTTAGTATGCTCTGGAGCCCTCTCTTTTGAAGATGGCATTAAACTGGTTGCGGCTCGCGGTCAATTAATGCAAGAAGCCGTTCCGCCGGGTGTTGGCTCAATGGCTGCTATTTTAGGTCTTGAGGATCAACAAATTATTGATCTTTGTGCTGCGTCTGCTGAAAATGAAGTTGTCTCTGCGGTTAATTTTAATGCGCCTGGCCAAGTTGTAATTGCCGGTAACAAAGCAGCCGTTGAAAGAGCGATGGCTGCCGCAAAAGCAGCCGGTGCAAAACGCGCTGTTTTATTACCGGTCAGCGTTCCCTCTCATTGTGCATTAATGCAATCAGCCGCCGACAAGCTGGATGAGTATTTGCTTCGCGCCTCGATTGAATCACCTAAAATAACAGTGATTCATAATGTTGATGTTACATCCCATAATTCCCCTGAAGCCATTCGTGCTGCTTTAAAAGCGCAGCTTTATCAACCTGTTCGCTGGGTCGATAGCATTCGTCATATCCATGAACAAGGTGTAACCCGCTTTGTTGAATGTGGCCCTGGCAAGGTGCTAATTGGCTTAAATAAACGTATTGCTAAAGAAGCAGAGCATTTTTCTATCTATAATTCAGAAACAATAAATTCGCTATTGGAGCAACTCAATGACTAAGCAAATAGCTTTAGTAACGGGCGCAAGTCGGGGCATTGGAAAAGCCATTGCCGAAAAACTGGCTGATGATGGTTTTTTTGTTATCGGTACAGCGACTTCAGATGCAGGTGCCGACGCAATCTCTCTTTATTTAGGTGAAAATGGCAAAGGCTTTAAGCTGGACGTCTCTAATGCTGACTCGATTGCTGAAGTGATTAAAGTCATTAGTGATGACTATGGAACCCCTCATGTATTGGTAAACAACGCCGGCATAACCAGAGACAATCTTTTGATGCGTATGAAAGATGAGGAGTGGGACGATATTATTAACACCAACCTGACCTCTGTTTTTAGAATGAGCAAAGCCGTTTTACGTGGCATGATGAAAGCTAAAACAGGCCGCATTATCAATATCTCTTCAGTCGTTGGCTCAACTGGCAATGCGGGTCAGGCAAATTATGCGGCCGCAAAAGCAGGTATGATTGGATTCACTAAGTCTATGGCAAAGGAAGTCGGGTCACGAAACATTACGGTTAATACCGTTTCACCCGGATTTATCGACACTGACATGACTAAAGAATTGAGTGATGACATTAAAAATTCTTTATTAGCCTCGATTCCATTGAATCGCTTAGGTGATGCAAAGGAGATTGCGCACGCGGTTGCATTTCTTGCTTCAGCAGGTGCAAGCTATATTACAGGAGAAACTCTTCACGTCAATGGTGGGATGTTTATGCCTTAAAAGGTGACATTGCTGTAATATTAAGTATAATTGCCACGCCATCTGGATTTGCCAGAGACGAGGTTTCAATAAAAAACTAATAACAACACCAATTTAAGTTTCAATCATTAATAACTTAAATTGTTTGAGGAAAATAACTATGAGTAACATTGAAGAACGAGTAAAGAAAATTGTTGCAGAGCAATTAGGTGTAAAAGAAGATATCGCTAATGATGCTTCATTCGTGGATGATCTTGGCGCTGATTCTCTGGATACAGTTGAACTCGTTATGGCTCTTGAAGAAGAATTTGAATGCGAAATTCCTGATGATGAAGCTGAAAAAATTACAACTGTTCAGCAAGCTATCGACTACGTGGTAAAAAACGCGTAAGACTGGTTTCAAGTGGATGGGCGGTTGCTCGTCCACTGATTAGTTATTGAAAGATTGCAGATACTATCCTGTAAACAGCGTGTTAATTATAACTATTTGATTATTACCGTTGTTGTAGGCAGTCTTTAGCTCATAACATCCTCTTCAACCTTCTCTTCACCTTTCTTACGGTACATTACATTGAGCAAACGTCGAGTTGTAATAACTGGATTGGGTGCGGTTACCTGTATAGCCAACACCGTCGCAGATACATGGAACGGCATTATCAATGCCAAAAGCGGTATTAGCCCAATTGATTCTTTTGATATTTCTCCTTTTGCCAGCACCTTTGGCGGAGTCATACGAAATCTTGATATATCCCTATACATCCCTGAAAAAGATGCCAAGCGCATGGATGGCTTTGTCCACTATGGCCTTGCTGCTGGCAGCCAAGCTTTTGAAGATTCTGGACTTGAAGTTACTGAAGCAAACGCAGAGCGTATTGGCGTCGCCATTGGCGCGGGAATAGGTGGCATTACAGGCATTGAAGAATGCTATGCAACCTATGAGAAAGGCGGCCCACGTCGAATCTCCCCATTCTTTGTGCCTGGCAATATTATCAATATGATTTCAGGCAACCTTTCAATTAAATACGGATTAAAAGGCCCTAATTTCGCTATTGTTACCGCCTGTGCAACAGGGACTCATAATATTGGTGATGCAGCGCGTTTAATTGCCTATGGCGATGCTGATGTCATGATCGCTGGTGGTGCAGAGCGCTGTACAACCTCACCGACGGCGATGGGTGGCTTTGCTTCAGCCAAGGCTCTATCACGCCGCAATGATGATCCACAACGCGCTAGTCGGCCTTGGGATAAAGACCGTGACGGCTTTGTTTTAAGTGATGGTGCAGGCGTGGTTGTTCTTGAAGAATTGGAACATGCTAAAGCGCGTGGTGCAAAAATTTATGCCGAACTAGTCGGTTACGGGATGAGCGGTGATGCTTATCACATCACTACGCCTTCTGAAGGCGGTGAAGGTGCAGCTCGCTGCATGAGAAACGCCTTGCGTGATGCAGGACTTAATGCTGAAGCAGTTGATTATATCAATGCACACGGTACGTCTACACCAGCCGGTGACGTAGGCGAAACTAAAGCTATGAAAGCTGCATTAGGTGATCATGCCTATAACGTTGCCATCAGCTCTACAAAATCAATGCTCGGACATATGCTTGGAGCAGCGGGTGGTATTGAAGCGGTTATTTCCGCATTAAGTATTAGAGATCAAATCGCACCACCTACTATCAACCTTGACAATCAGGATCCTGAATGTGACCTTGATTTTGTACCTAATACAGCAAGAGAGATGAAGATTGATGTAGCTATGTCCAATTCATTTGGCTTTGGCGGCACTAACGGTACGTTGGTTTTTAAGCGTTACGAATAACATTTAAATGCTTATGGCCCTATCAGCAAATGATTTTGGTTAACGGTGAATATAAAGATCAAATTGATTTATCTGATAGGGGCTTTCAATACGGCGATGGTTTATTTGAAACCATTGCTGTAAGAAATGGGAAACCCGTCTGTTTTGATCGGCATCTAGCCAGATTAAAAGCAGGCTGTGAACGCCTCTTCATCCCTTTTCCAGATACTGAGCTTCTTACTCTTGAAGCTCATCAGCTTTCTCTGCAAGCCGCTGATTCAGTCCTTAAAATAATCCTAACTCGTGGATCAGGTGGACGCGGTTATCGTCAGCCCGATATCATCAATACCACCCGAGCTTTAAGCTTACATCCTTTTCCTGAATATTCGCTTAGCTATAAAGAGCAAGGGATAGTCACACGCTTCTGTAATACCCGACTCGGCATAAACCCAGCCTTAGCTGGCATAAAGCATCTCAATCGACTCGAACAAGTCATGGCTAGAGCAGAGTGGTCTGACTCCTCTATTCAAGAAGGCATTATGCTTGATGTTAACGATCACGTGATCGAAGGCACCATGACTAACTTGTTCTATGTTAAAAACAATAGGCTTTATACTTCATCACTAGACCAAGCAGGTATCGCTGGCATTATACGCGGTGTCATAATACAAATAGTGGCCGAAACTGGATACCCGGTGATAGAACATAAATTCACCAAGGAACAATTGTTATCTGCTGATGAGCTATTTCTAACCAACTCAATCATTGGAATCTGGCCGGTCAGACAGGTTGATAGTACGTTTTATAGAAAAGGTTTAATCACTGAAAAGGTACAAACCATGCTAAATGAATTCTATAACAGGACGATTAAGGATGCTTTTTAGAATTATCGGGCTGTTAACGCTGGCTTTAACCCTCCTATCAGCCTGGGCTTGGCACGATTATCAAGAGATGCTGGTAAATCCCACGGTGACCGGCAATCCCGTGACCATTGAGATTATCAAAGGCGATTCATTTAACCAAATTACAGATAAGCTGATGCAGCAAAAAGTAAACTTTAAACCCTTCTGGTTTAAAGCACTTGCCGTGCAACAAAAAATCGCTCATAAACTACAAACAGGCGAATACGAGTTAACACCGGGGGTAACACTGCCCGAAATTCTATCTATGTTTGCACAAGGAAAGACGAAGAAATATAGCATCACCTTCCCTGAAGGTTGGAGCTTAAAAGAAATTCTCAAAGAAATTAATAGCAATGAGCACCTGGAACACACCCTGCAAGCAGATAATGTTACTCATTTAAATTTCCAGACCGATTTTACGCCAGAACATGCCGCAACTGATAATAACCTTCCGCCCTCTCCTCTGCCAACCTTAGAAGGCATGCTATTTCCTGATACTTACTATTTTGAAAAGCATGACACCGACGTAACCCTTCTAAAAAGAGCATATGATAAAATGCAATCTGTTCTGACCCAGGAATGGGCGCATAAAGCAGAAAATCTGCCATTTAAAAACAGTTATGAAGCGTTGATTCTTGCGTCGATTGTAGAAAAAGAGACCGCTCAAGTTACCGAAAGACCGCTAATAGCGGGGGTGTTTATACGCAGACTCCAATCGGGAATGATGCTTCAAACAGACCCGACGGTTATTTATGGTATGGGTGAAAACTACCAGGGCAACATTAGCAGCAAAGACTTAAAAACACCCACGCTCTACAATACCTATACTTTTAGCGGACTGCCTCCTACACCCATTGCAATGCCAGGTAAAGATGCTATTTATGCTACATTGCACCCTGATAATAGCAATAACTTATACTTCGTTGCTCGTGGTGACGGTACTCATCAATTTTCGGCTATGTTAAAAGATCATAATCATGCCGTCGTTAACTTCCAAAGGATGAAAAATGCCAAAAGGTAAATTTATTACATTAGAAGGTGGTGAAGGCGTTGGTAAAACGACTAATTTAGCTTTTATAAAGGATTACTTAGAACAACACAAGATTACTGTTGTTGTTACGCGTGAACCTGGTGGAACTCCTTTAGCAGAAAAATTACGCCAACTGTTACTTGATAAAAATAGTGAGGCCATTTCTGATAAAGCAGAGCTCCTGTTGATTTTTGCCGCCCGAGCCCAACATATCAAACATGTTATTGAACCCGCTTTAGCAAGAGGCGATTGGGTTCTTTGTGATCGCTTCACAGATGCCACTTACGCTTATCAGGGAGGCGGAAGAAACATGCGTGTTAGCACGATAACCTGGCTTGAAAATCTGGTACAGGGAAATCTCAAACCCGACTTAACATTGTTATTCGATGCACCTGTTGAACTTGGTTTGGAACGAGCCAGAACCAGAAGTGCCTTCGATCGATTCGAATCAGAAAAGATAAGCTTTTTTGAGCAAGTAAGACGGGCCTATTTATTACAGGCAGAACTATATCCTGAACGCATCAAAGTTATAAAGGCTAACCTGCCACTACTTGAGGTACAAAGTACACTAATCCATGCTATCGGCACTTTTTTACGATGAACCTACTTCCTTGGCAACAAAAGGACTGGATTCACTTATCAGGTTATAGCAGGCAAGATAGAGTCCCACAGGCATTACTCATTCACGGCAATAAAGGTCTGGGAAAACACCAGTTAGCCACTCAATTTGCATTTTCATTACTTTGTGAAAAACCAAACACTGATGGCTTGAGTTGTGGCCAATGCGATCGATGCCGTCTACTAAAGGCCGAAACCCATCCCGACTTTATCCAAATAAAACCGGAGGAAGCCGGAAAGTCCATCACTATAGGACAAATTAGAAATTTAATTACGGGACTAACGCTTAAGCCCCAATTTGATACTTACAGGGTTGTTACCATCAACCCGGCTGACTTGATGAATAATGCAGCTTCAAATGCCTTTTTAAAATGCCTTGAAGAACCGACTGAACGCACTATTCTAATCTTAATCACCGACAGTCTAACTCGCTTGCCTGCGACTATTATCAGTCGATGCCAGAAACTCAACGTAGCCGAACCCAATAAAGAAACTGTTATCGCTTGGCTTACACAACACAATCCAAGCCTTTTGCCCTCCCATGCAGATACCCTTTACAATTTAACACAAGGTTCACCATTACAAGCCCTAAATTACATTGATAGTAAAATATTATCGCTTCGTAATGATTGTTTTAATGCCTGGATGGATCTGGCAAAACAAAAGCAACACCCTGTAGTTATAGCAGAAATTTGGCATAAGCTTACTGAAGCGCCTTTATTACATTGGATAACAACATGGACGATAGACATCATTAAATGTAATTACCAAACAAGTCCTATCAGGTTATATAATCCAGACTATAAAGGCCAGTTACAACCCTTATCACAACGATTAGAATTAAAAGGACTCTATCAATTTTATGATTTAATTCTTATCAGCCGACAAAGATATATGACTCAAATCAACAAACAATCGCTGTTTGAAGAAATTTTAATCAACTGGTTTGAACTTAATCAAAGTCAAACCTGATAATAAAACAAGAGGCGAGATGGAGACTATAACTGTTTTAATAAAAGATAAAAGTGCTTTATATTCTGCCTATATGAGATTTGTTATCAACGGTGGTTTGTTTATTTCTACCAGTGATGATTATGAAATGGGAGAGAAAGTGTCCTTGTCATTAAATTTAATGAATGAAAATTCCTGTCATGCATTAACTGGAAAAGTAATATGGAAAACACCACCCCACTCAGGAAGCAATAAACCTAATGGCATTGGCGTTCAGTTTATTAACCCAGAGGGCCTGCTTGTAAAAAATAAAATAGAAGCCTATTTAGCAGACCTTTCAAAATCTGATAAATCAACTTATACCCTGTAATTAAAAACTCATGCTCATTGACTCACATTGCCACCTTGATCGTATCGATCTAAAACCCTATCAAAATGATTTCTCAAACTTTATGACAGAAGTAGAGACCCATCAAATTGAACATCTTCTGTGTATTTCAATAGACATGGAATCCTATCCGGACATGTTGAAACTGGTTTCTGATTTCAACAACATCTCTGTCACGGTTGGCGTACATCCGAATGTTCAGCATTGCACTGACCCGAGTGTTGATGAACTTATTACCCTTGGAGAAGCAAAAAAAGTAATCGGCATAGGCGAAACTGGTCTGGATTACTTTCGTAGCGAAGGAGACCTTGCCTGGCAACACCAACGCTTCAGGAACCATATCAACGCAGCAAAATCATTAAAAAAACCTTTAATCATTCATACCCGTGAAGCACAGGAAGATACCCTACGAATTTTAAAAGAAGAAGGTGCAGACGAAGTGGGGGGTATTATTCACTGCTTTACTGAAGACTGGGAGTTTGCTAAAAAAGCGATGGATCTCAACTTTCATATTTCCTTTTCAGGAATAATTACCTTCAAAAATGCAGTTAGCATAAAAGACGTCGCAAAGAAAATCCCCTCTGACCGGTTGCTTATTGAAACAGACTCTCCCTATTTGGCTCCTGTTCCCTTTCGTGGCCGCCCTAATTATCCAACTTATGTGCGCTTTGTTGCAGAGCAAATAGCTGATTTAAGAGGCGTTACGACTACTCAAATAGCAGACATTTCAACGAATAACTTTTATAATTTATTTCGGTTATAATATCCCGCGAAGTAAAACGAAATACAAAATGAAGAAAGCGGGAAATTACTTAGGTAATTACCTAAAACTCTACATATTGCAAGTGCTTACATAAAACCCTAAAAGTAGAACTAAGCGATAGATAACACATTGATTTTATATTGAATACGATCCAGCTCAATTCAATGGGCCCATACGGAATAGTGTTCTTTAATCATTTGCCATTGACACGCGTCCCCTTTCTACTTTACAGTTATGTCCGCAAAACAAGTATGTAACCAACTATAACTACTAATATAACCCTTCGGAGCACATATCATGGCAAAACCATTAATTCAAATGGCATTAGATTCACTGGATTTTGACGCAACAGTAGGTCTTGCTACTTTAGTAGCACCTTATGTTGACATTTTTGAAATTGGAACTCCATGCATTAAACACAACGGCATCAACTTAGTTAAAGAATTAAGAGCAAAATTCCCAGAAAAATTGCTTTTAGTTGACCTTAAAACTATGGATGCTGGCGAATACGAAGCTACTCCTTTTTATGCTGCAGGCGCTGACATTGTTACCGTTCTGGGTGTATCTGGTTTAGCAACTTGCCAAGGCGTAATTAAAGCAGCTAATGCTCACGGCGCTGAAGCACAAATTGATTTAATCAATGTTGAAGACAAAGTTGCTTGTGCAAGAGCAACTGCAGATGCAGGCGCTCAAATCATGGGTATCCACACTGGTCTTGACGCACAAGCAGCTGGCCACACTCCATTCGCTGACTTAAATGCAATTGCTGCATTAGGTTTACCAGTACGTATTTCTGTTGCTGGCGGTATCAAAGCATCAACAGTACAAGATGTAGTAAAAGCTGGCGCAAACATCATCGTAGTTGGCGCTGCCATTTATGGCGCAGCATCACCTGCTGAAGCTGCTCGTGAAATTCGCGAATTAGTTGACGCGGTTTAATTATGCATCAGCAACTTATCATAGAAAAGATTTCAGGTATTCTTGAAGCTACAGATGATACGTATGATGCAAGCCTGACCCAATTACTAGACGGTGCTAAACGCATTTTTATTGCGGGAGCAGGTCGTTCAAAATTAGTTGGTAATTTCTTTGCGATGAGACTGGTACACGGCGGCTACGACGTAAGCGTTGTAGGCGAGATTGTGACACCTAGTATTAAAAATGGTGACTTGCTAATCATTATTTCCGGATCTGGAGAGACTGAGCAGTTAATAGCATTCACTAAGAGCGCAAAAAAAGTAGGTGCCAAA
Source organism: uncultured Methylococcaceae bacterium (assembly GCA_903859415.1). Lineage (GTDB taxonomy): Bacteria > Pseudomonadota > Gammaproteobacteria > Methylococcales > Methylomonadaceae > Methylobacter_C. The sequence goes on along the minus strand of CAIOMN010000056.1, from coordinate 17,879 downwards.
ATAGTGCTGATTTCAGCAAAAAGCGAATCAACCATTGGCGACTTGGCTGATAGCGTGTTCCAAATTGGTAAAAGTGAACAATACGGAAAAGTATTGGGCATGCCAATGGGAACAGTATTTGAGCTGTCAACCTTGCTGTTTTTGGAAGCTACTATTTCTCATATCATTCATGAAAAAGGTATTCCTGAAGAAATCATGAGAGAAAGGCACGCCAATTTAGAATAATATCTATGGAACGAGTGGCTCTAACCACTCGTTCATACTGTATTATACGACATAGCGTTTAAAGAATTTTTCGTGACAAGATCGCAATACTGATAGCAGTCACTACACGTAATTTATAAAAATAATAAAGGAGAATAATATGACTTCGCGCCGAGAACTAGCGAACGCCATACGCGCTTTGAGCATGGATGCCGTTCAAAAAGCAAACTCTGGACATCCAGGTGCACCAATGGGAATGGCTGATATAGCCGAAGTTTTGTGGAATGATTTTTTAAGCCACAATCCAACTAATCCACAATGGTCAAATCGGGACCGTTTCGTGCTGTCGAATGGTCATGGCTCAATGCTGATCTATTCTTTATTGCACTTAACAGGTTACGCATTACCCATTGAAGAATTAAAAAACTTTAGACAACTTCACTCTAAAACACCTGGACACCCTGAATACGGTTATGCTCCAGGCGTTGAAACAACAACTGGACCTTTAGGTCAAGGCATCACTAATGCTGTGGGTATGGCCATTGCAGAAAAAGCGTTGGCTGCTCAGTTCAATAGAGATGGACACACTATCGTAGATCACAACACCTACGCCTTTTTAGGTGACGGTTGTTTGATGGAAGGTATTTCTCACGAAGCCTGCTCTTTAGCGGGAACACTAGGTTTAGGTAAATTAATCGCTTTCTGGGACGACAATGGTATTTCTATTGACGGTCACGTTGAAGGCTGGTTTACAGACAACACGCCTATGCGTTTTGAAGCTTATGGCTGGCACGTTATTGCTGATGTTGATGGACACGACCATGTTGCCATCACTAAAGCTATCGAATTAGCTAAATTAGTAACAAATAAACCGACTCTGATTTGCTGCAAAACCACGATTGGATTTGGCTCACCTAATAAAGCAGGAAGCCATGCTTGTCACGGTGCTGCATTAGGTCAAGATGAAATTAATCTGACTAAAGCTGCTTTAGGCTGGGATCATGAAGCATTTGTGATTCCTGCTGATGTCTATGCTGGTTGGGATGCAAAAGCAAAAGGCGCAGCCGCAGAAAGCGCCTGGAACGAAAAGTTTGCTGCATACCAAGCTGCTCACCCTGAGTTGGCTGCTGAATACCAACGTCGTATTGCAGGCGATTTACCCAGTGACTGGCAAGAAAAAGCAGAAGCATTTGTAGCTGCAGTGAATGCAGAAGCAAAGACAACTGCAACACGTCTTTCTTCATTAGCCGCTATTGAAGGTTTTGCTAAAATCTTACCTGAAATTTTCGGTGGTTCAGCTGACTTAGGTTGCTCTAACATGACTGAATGGTCAGGTTACAGACCCATGCGTGCTGATAAGCCAGATGCTAACTACATCAACTACGGTGTCCGTGAATTCGGCATGTCTGCTATCATGAACGGTGTTGCTTTACACGGTGGATTAATTCCATTCGGTGCAACATTCCTAATGTTCTCAGAATATGCTCGTAACGCATTACGTATGGCTTCTTTGATGAAGATTCGTTCTATCTTCGTTTACACCCATGACTCTATTGGTCTGGGTGAAGATGGTCCAACTCATCAACCTATTGAACAAACTGCTACACTCAGATTGATTCCAGGCATTCAAGTTTGGCGCCCCTGTGATGCTGTTGAAACTACAGTTTCATGGAAAGCGGCTTTCGAAAGACAAGATGGCCCTTCTATTTTGGTATTCTCTCGTCAAAACTTACCTCATGTGCCACGTACTGAAGCGCAAATTGCATCTATTTCACGTGGTGGCTATGTGTTAAGCGACAGCGAAGGTCAACCAGAAGCAATTATTATTGCAACGGGCTCTGAAGTTGAACTTGCATTAAAAGCAGCTGAAGAATTAAGAGCCGCTGGAAAAAATATACGTGTTGTTTCTATGCCATCAACTAACATTTTTGATGCTCAAGATGCAGAATACCGTGAGTCTGTACTGCCGTCTGCTGTGACTAAACGTGTAGCAGTTGAAGCGGGTGTTACTGATCTATGGTGGAAATATGTAGGTAGCAACGGTAAAGTTGTAGGACTTGACCGTTTTGGCGAATCTGCACCAGCAGGGCTACTTTTCAAAGAGTTCGGTTTCACCGTTGAAAACGTAGTTAAGCACGTAGAAGCAGTACTGTAATTAAAAAGCCAAATATAGAGTAGTTACACACATTAAATTTGGATAGAGAGCCCCTTGTTAACAAAGTAGATTCGGGGCTCTCGAACCAATTCTTACGACTTTTAGGTGAGCAACGTGAAAAAGAATAATTTGACCAGAAGTGCATTTGCGGTATTACTATTATCAAGTACCGTTGTAAGCGCAGATCAACAATATCCAGCTGCAGACTTCCAACCAGAAGTCATCTATCAAAATAGTGACTTAATCGCTAAAAGCAGTCCCGCAGCAACTGCAAAATCAGCTCCAGCAGCAAAGGCAGCCGCCCATGAATCGCCTGCAGCTTCTAGCGCTCATGACTCTCAATATCCTGCAGCAGATTTTAAACCTGAAGTATTGTATGTTGACCCTAACTACAAACCTTCAACCATCGTACCAAAAGCAAGCTCTTTCAAAGAAAAAGAAACAACTCACTCTGTAAGTGCTGTTAGCGAAAGTGTCGCTGCTGCCCCTGCAGCTGAAAAAGAAACATCAACATTAGTTTATTTATTCGGCTTAGTTGCATTGGGTTTAGCTGGTTTTTATTTATTCAAAAAACCATGCGTAAAAGCAGCACAAACACCAGCAGCAGCTCCGACTACAATCAAGAAATCTTATGCGCTGAACACAGGTGTTGCAAAATACTTAAACAAAATTTCTGGCACTGGCGTATCAAGATATATTGAAACAAATGTAAAGGCTGCATCGGCTACAAAAGCAACCGGTGTTGCAAAATATGTAGCCAAACAAGCTGCTAACCCAACTGCAGCGAAAGCCGCAACTGGCGTTGACAAATATGTCCGTGATAGAGGCTAACAATGAACAAAAAAAACTTGAATGGTTTTTTTTTCCCTGCAGTAGCAGGCTTGTTCTTTTTCCTTAAACGACCTAAGTCAGAGGACATATATCAGGTTGAACCCAATTATCCGGTTTATACCAGAGATCCAAGCGGGGCAACCGGTGTTGCAAAATACTTAGAAAAACAAAACGCATTAGTACTTGCAATAGAAACCCAAGATGAGTTGTCTCAACCCTTGAGTGGCGTTGCAAAGTATTTAGATAGCCTTGATAAGGTTCAATCCTCAGGCGTGAGTAAATACTTATTAAGACAGTCTATTGCTGAAAAACAAAAACAACAATCACTCGGTAAAAATGTAGTAACAGGTGTTGAAAAATACTTAAAAAATAAAAAGCCTACACCTGAATTGACAGGTGTGGCTAAATACCTGAAGCAACAAGATAGCTTGCCTCAACTCAGTAATGTAGCTAAATACATTGCAAAACAGGCAGCTATAAAGTCATTGCATGTAAAAAAAGCTGAAGTTGAAGTTTCTGGAGTTGCAAAATATCTACAACGCTTAGATAGTCTTCCACAACCCAGTAAAGTTGCAAAGTACTTAGCGAAACAAGCGGCTATATCCGCACTAGCGCCTAAAGAAGTCATCAAGCCAGTTGCCACCTTAACAGGTGTTGCAAAGTACCTTGATAACCAGGCTAGTCAACCGCAAGCCAGTAGAGTAGCAAAATACTTGGCAAGACAAGCTTTAAGTGAAAGGCAGAAACCAACTCCAAAAGTAACCGGTGTTGAGAAGTATCTAAGCCACCAAGCTTAACCAATCACTGAGAAACAACTTCAGTCTTAAGTGTCTATAAGAGCTTAAGATTGTTTTTGTTTCTCTCATAATTGTTTAGGCGTGAAACTTGAAATACTCCCTTCCGTTTACCTTAGTTCCTAGGCTCAAATTCAAACAATCGCAATGAATAACATGCGATTAACAGTTTTTAATTTAAATATAAAAGGCAACTCTAATGGCAAAAAATTTATTAGAACAATTAAAAGAATTTACTGTTGTTGTAGCAGACACTGGCGACATTCAAGCAATTGAAACTTTCACTCCACGTGACGCTACTACTAACCCTTCATTAATTACCGCAGCAGCACAAATGCCACAATATCAAGGTATCGTTGATGATACTTTAAAAGGCGCTCGTGAAAGCTTAGGTGCTGACGCTTCTGCTACTGATGTTGTATCTTTGGCTTTTGATCGTCTTGCGGTATCTTTTGGTTTAAAGATTCTTGAAATCATTCCTGGCCGTGTATCAACTGAAGTTGACGCGCGTCTATCTTTTGATACCGATGCAACGATTGCTAAAGGTCGTGAATTAATTGCTCAATACGAAGCAGCTAACGTATCACGTGAACGTATCCTGATCAAAATTGCAGCAACTTGGGAAGGTATCCAAGCGGCAGCCGTACTTGAAAAAGAAGGCATCCACACTAACCTGACTTTATTGTTTGGCCTTCACCAAGCGATTGCTTGTGCTGAAAATGGTATCACGCTGATCTCTCCATTTGTGGGTCGTATTCTTGACTGGTACAAAAAAGACACAGGCAAAGATTCTTATGCTCCAGCTGAAGATCCAGGCGTAGTTTCTGTAACTGAAATCTACAACTACTACAAAAAATTCGGTTACAAAACTGAAGTTATGGGTGCAAGCTTCCGTAACGTAGGTGAAATCACTGAATTAGCAGGTAGTGATTTATTAACGATTGCTCCTTCATTATTAGCTGAATTACAAGCAACTGAAGGTGAATTAGTTCGTAAACTTGATCCAGCTCACGCAGCAACTTTAGAAATTGAAAAACTATCAATTGATAAAGCAACATTTGAAAGCATGCATGCTGAAAACCGCATGGCCACTGACAAATTGGCTGAAGGCATCAGCGGCTTTGCAACTGCTTTAGAAGCTTTAGAAAAATTACTGGCAGAACGCTTAGCAAGCCTAGAAGGTTAATCCTAGCTAAATACTTTGGTGGTTATGATTTCATAACCACCTTTTTTATTGCTTCGATTTAACCTTTTAAGAAACAGACTCTCACAGGACACTTCAATGTCACAAAAAATTTTAGATGTAGTTAAACCCGGTGTTGTAACCGGTGAAGATGTACAAAAAGTATTTGCAATTTGCAAAGCAAATAAATTCGCGTTGCCTGCTGTTAACGTTATAAACACAGACTCAATCAATGCTGTATTAGAAGCAGCTGCTAAAGTAAAATCAGCTGTTTTTGTTCAATTCTCTAACGGTGGAGCCGCATTTGTTGCTGGTAAAGGCCTAAAGGCAGAAGGCCAACAAGCAGCCATTTTAGGTGCTATTTCAGGTGCTAAACACGTACACCTGATGGCTGAAGCTTACGGCGTTCCTGTTATTTTGCACACAGACCATGCTGCGAAAAAGTTATTACCCTGGATTGACGGCTTGTTAGATGCGGGTGAAAAACACTTCGCAGAAACTGGCAAACCTTTGTTCAGCTCACACATGCTAGACTTGTCAGAAGAAAGTCTGAAAGAAAACATTGAGATTTGCGGTCAATACTTAGCTCGCATGTCTAAAATGGGCATGACACTGGAAATTGAATTAGGTGTAACCGGTGGTGAAGAAGACGGTGTTGATAACAGCAACTTAGATCACTCATTGCTTTATACTCAACCAGAAGATGTAGCTTATGCTTATGAAGAATTAAGCAAAATTAGCCCTAACTTCACAATTGCAGCATCTTTCGGTAACGTACACGGTGTTTATAAACCAGGTAACGTTAAATTAACTCCGACCATTTTAGACAACTCACAAAAATATGTGTCTGAAAAATACGGTGTTCCAGCTAATACCTTAAACTTCGTGTTCCACGGTGGTTCAGGTTCAACAGCGGCAGAAATTGAAGAATCAATTAGCTACGGTGTTGTTAAAATGAACATTGACACTGATACCCAATGGGCAACTTGGGAAGGTATCATGAACTATTACAAGAAAAACGAAGGCTACTTGCAAGGTCAAATCGGTAACCCAGAAGGTGACGATAAACCAAACAAGAAATTCTATGATCCACGCGTTTGGCAACGTGCAGGTGAAGTAGGTATGGTTGTTCGTTTAGAACAAGCTTTTAAAGAATTAAACGCTGTTGACACATTGTAAGACAACCGCGTTCTAATTTACAAAAAAGCCGATGTTTTGCATCGGCTTTTTTGTTTGTATCACTAAGTGTTATCAGATATCCTTAAATGCGGAGCAAAACAGCTTTAGCTGTTTGTGCAGGCAATATCTGAAGCTATTGCACTCCAGTTTTTATTTTTATGAAAATCTATAGTATATTTACAGCTTAACCAATACCTCTCCACGTCCCATTTCAGACATATCGCCTGCATAACGTTGTACACGATTAAAGGCAATTGAGGCATCAGCAAATCGAGAGTTTAACGATTTAAAGGATGCAAATAGAATAGGCAAGAAGGCTAAGGTATGCGCACCACAATCATTAAAGCTGGCTGATAAATTTGGTTGGTTCCATAACAACAAGGTGCCTCTACGCATTGCATAACCTAAATAACGACCAGTTTGCCCCATCACAGCAATAGTGCCCGCTGTCATGCGAGAGCCGCAATAATCACCGGCATTACCTTCTATCAGGATATTACCACGCCGCATGTGATCACCTGCTCGTTCACCGACATTACCCTTAATCAGAATAGTGCCACCCTTCATACCCATTTTATTACCAGGCAGTGCAGCACCTAAAAAATCACCGGCATTACCAGAGACTTCTAAATAACCCTTCTTCATTTCACAGGCCGCATAAAGACCGACATTACCAGAAACCTTAATCTCTCCAGCTTTCAATCCAAAAGCTAAATAAGCCCCCGCATCTCCATTAACGGAAATACGACCCCCGTCTAGTTCTTTACCAATAAAGTCAAGATTATCCGTACTGTTATTGATAACAATGTCTTGAGTATCAGAACCTTCAATAGTAAATAATTCATCAACCCGCAGCTTAAGCTTGCCACTTTGCAAGAGTATCGCACCTATTTCAGCAAGCGATAAACCAGCTAATTGATTGCATACTAGCGGTGACAAATCGACACGTTGTGCTGGTTTATATTTTAAGGTAAAGGTTAAAGCACTCATGCCATAATCTCCTGTAGATGAAAGTGGAATGGCCCTAATTTACCACCGTAATTACCTGCACTGATACGTTTGATACCATTATTGGCACCCAAATCACAGACCGCCTGAATACCCACTCTCATGGCTTTATCAATATCTTCTTTAGTCAAACCATCAATCACTATTTCCATCACCGACTCAATTTCAGGCGATAAATCAGTTTTAGTCATCCCTTTTAAGGTAGGACAAAAAGCATCATTAGTCGACGCGCCCAAGGTTTTATACTTTGATCCTACCTTAGAACCAGAACGCACTACACCACCCGGAAACGGCATAATCACATTGGGTATTTTACGCATTTCATCAATAGCCGCTTCACAAGCCGCCAATGCTTGTGGCTGTGATTCAGCTAACACCAAGAAATTGCCGCCGCCAATCGCATCGACTTGACCGGTTGTTGCTTCGGTTAAAAACTCACCATCCATTACTGGAATACGCCAGTAACGTTTGCCACTGATTTGTTTGGATACCTGAAAACCATCACCGAAGTAGCGCAAGTTCTTACCAAGAGGAATTCTAATACCGCCATCAATGCCCGAAAATAATGCCGAAGTAGGTGACGTTAATACACACTGCCCTGCTCTGGTTTCTAATTGTTTTGCTAACCCCTTGCCACCCATTGCAAAGATCATAATCGCCACGCCAGGACGACCATCGGGTGTTTCAGAAGGATCCATTACTCTTTCAATTGCGCCTTCACACCCACAGGCAATAACCGATGTCGCAAATCCGGTCATCGCTTGCGCTGAGATCATCGCCCATTTTTCATTTTGAGCGGTGATAATGGCTCTAGTGGCTTTCATTGGAAACGCTTCGGCAAACGTAGCGTCGATGGTTACACCGTTAATAATCATATTGTTATGCTCATTGTTAGTATTTTTCTAGGGCAATAAAATTTTTGTAAATCAAGGATAGAGAAAAGTCTTTAAATAATTTATTATTAAAATTGTTAGGCTCACGAAACTCCAATTCTCAGTACAGGCTAATATTTATTCAAACAATTTCCTTAGCCATTCTGCAAATACTTCAGCTAATGGGTTATTCGGATTTAAGGTTCTTGCTGTGATAGCTTTACCTAGCGGCATCCCTGGCTCATCCTGCCAAGCTAAAAAGGTGTGAATTACTGCTTTAGTTTTATGTGTTTCAATAAAGGTTGTATGATCATTTTCTTTTGCATCATTTACACATTTTTCTGCAAAATCAACGCCTGCTGGATATGCTAATTGGCTACAGAAATCTTCAAGCATTCCATCTAATTTGTTATCTGGCATAAGCCAAATGCCAACACAGGGAAGATTGTTAGCTGCTGGAATTATTGTCCCTGTTAATTCTGGTCCTTCTTTGGTTATTATTCCACTTTTTTGTAGCCTATCTTTAATAGCTTGCCATTTTGCCGCTAAATTTGGATTGTCCGCATCAATCACGATACCAATGGTTTCAACTTCATCTGGTCTGGCAAGTAACCCTGTTAACCTTTTTATCGCCAACTCATCAGAGCCGCACTCATATAAACCAAATGTATTAGGGACATTATAATGCTGGCACAATGCCAATATAACGTGGCAATCATTTATGCCTTCCGTAAGCAGTACTTTAGAACCCGTGTGTTTAAAACTCATAAAAAGATTACCTGACATCAACATCTGTCTCTAAAGAATCGGAGAACATATCAATATCATATTCTTGTGCAAAAACCATTTGATTGCGTATGAATAATCTGAAAAAGGCACCGTATTGCGGATATTTCTCCCAAATATTCCCAAATCCATCAATACAATCTCTACTATGGGTTGTACAAAAAACTTGAACGTTCAGTGTTTCTGCTAATTGAAATACGATCTCCCATACCGATTGCTGTACAGCCCAATGTAATCCATTTTCAAATTCGTCAATCAATAACACTCCATCTTTTGCATTGACTAAAGAAAGAATAATGTGAAAAACTCGTGTTACTCCATCACCTAAGCTTTTCAGCGGTACCCGTTCTGCTTGGTTCTCAAGCTTAACTACAGGGACCCGATCCCGTGTCGATGATCTATCACCTTCAATAAATGCTAACCCTACGATGGTTTTTTCTACTAACTGGAGAGAATTTATTACGTCCGTTTCTAAATCTTTTAAACTGATGGCATCCCATAATTGAGCCGCTTTTTTGTCAGTCAATCCCTGTGTTGAAACAAACTGAATATTATTTTGCGGTCGTTGATTGCCTAATCCGAACCTTCCTTCTCTATAAGCATCACGATAACCTCTATTTTGTGAGAATAGTAATTGCGTTGCATCTTCTTGCTCAGAAACAACAAATATTTCAATATCAGGTTCAAAATAGTCAAGATTAAAGCTTTTCAATTCTTCTCGGTCTAGTTTTCTCCTAGTTCTTTTATCCACCGATTCTTCAACTATAAATGCTGCGGCTCTTATATTTAAGGACGCTGTATTTTCCATTATTGCAAGTGTAAAACCTGGTTCAGTCAAATTGGGTATTTTATGTCCCTTAAAAAAATGCCTAACTGGATTTAATGACAATAAGTTGGAGTTGTTCTGAAAATTAGAATCATAGTTCTCTTGTCGAGATTGTATAAGATCATAAATCACTTCAAGAGAAGCATTTGAAACATATAATAAAACAGCTTCTAAAAACGCACTCTTACCCGCATTATTCCGACCAACGATCAAATTAACTCTACTCAATCTTTTGATTAATAGCTTATCAAAAATCCTGAAATTTTCTATGTAAAATGAAGGTAGCATAATTTTCTCTGATATATTGAAGATAACTAAGGAATAGAGCCAAAATAGAATTAACAAATATGACTTTTAAAATCCCACCCCTTTTAAAAAAAGGTGTGGGGCAAGGTATCACTTGACTACATTACTTAAGCGGTATTCCTAATCTGTTTTTAAACAGTAGGATGCACCGTAATACTACCTCGTCCATCTTCGGTAATCTCATCATCGCTGATTTTAAAGTTACCTAACTTCATGGTCAGATAACGGTCAAAATAGTCTTTTAAACCTTTCTCTACCGAAGGATCAAAGTCCGGTCTGACGACATGAGTCGTACCCCATTTAGTAGAGACCACTTTGCCATCAACAACCACTAATTGACCATCTTTAAACACATAATCGGGTTTCTCGAACATTGTTTGTCTATCCGCATTATCGGTATACACAGTAATATCAGCCCAGTTGCCTGCACTTAAACCGCCCCGATCTTTTAAACCAATCAATCTGGCCGCACCTGCACGGGTCATGATAGCAATCTCTTGCAAGGTATATTCCCGCTCAATAGACGCCAGTGTGGTCATTTTTTGCGCTTCAGGATGAATCGTTGATAGCACATCATTACGGAAACTTCTGTCCATTAACAAGCGAATCAAATGTGGATAACTGGTAAACGGTGCACCATTGGGATGATCGGTTGTTAAAAAGATGCGCCAGGGATCATTCACCAACAAAAAGGTTTCCAGACCAATCGCCCATTGCAAGGCATTAACAAAGTTTTGATCTTTATATTTAAAAGGTACTACTCCACAACCTGCATCACACTCAATATCCATCGTCACCCATTTATTAGGGCTAGCATGTTTATGATTCGCATGTTGACGCATACTATCGCCAGAAGCCGTGACTGTTTGACCAAATAGAATCTGACCGACGTCAATAGTAATATTCTTGTTTCTATTAATCGCTTCCGCAATCTGTGCTGCACCCGAAGAGAATTTAAAGTCCCCTTCTGTGCCATAACTATGGAACTGGATATGTGTTAAATGCATCGGCAAACCACCAATCCCTTGAATCGTATCCAGGGTGGTTTGCACATTACCAGGGACACCTAAATTACAACCATGCACATGTAAAGGATGAGAAACACCAATCTCCTTAACAGCCGTCGCCAACACTTGCAAAATATCACGAGGCGTCACGCCGTAATGGTTGTTTTGTTCATCTAAATCCAATTTGCGTTGATTGAATTTAAACGCATTAATACCGCCGGGATTAACCACCTTAACCCCAATCGCTTTAGCGGATTGCATTGTCCAGGCGACATAATCATTAATGGCTTTTTGATCTTTTTTAGCCGTCAACATCCGCAGTAAATAATCATCACTGCCCAACATCACATAACCGCCTTTATCCAGAATAGGGATATCAGCCATTTCCATGTGAGCTTGACGGGCATTAATGGGCAACAAAGCCGGTTCGAAACCAGCGGTATAACCCATTTCAGCATAACGATAGCCGGTTACAAACGTGCTGGGCATGGCATGACCACAACCAGAACGGGTAATGTCACTCCGATGTACAGGATCTTGTCTATGATCTTCAGGTAATAGCGTTCTGGCAATATTCCCTTTTCCACCGCCGATATGTGTGTGCATATCAATGGCGCCCGACATGACCACCTTGCCTTTTAAATCATATTCCTTTTCAACGACGGCATCCGTCGGCTTGGCAACAATACGACCGTCTTTAATATAGATATCTTGCAACTGACCATCAATCCCACATGCAGGATCATAGACAGTACCCCCTGTTAATTTTATCAACATTATCTTTTCCTACAAGGCTTGTTCAATGGCATTCAGCACTTGCGCCGTACTGGGCAATCCTGAATCTCTTAATTTCTTTAACCGGATAGCGACCACGTTATCCATTCGATAAGCATGACCGGCATGGTCTATCCCCGGTGTGCCCACAGGAATGTAAACATCCGGTTCTTTAGTAAATGTCATCCCGGAACGTCCTACTACAATCGTAGGTAGATCAGTGACTGGCGGCACAGCGGTCACATTAAACGCTTGCACCCAAACCAGGGCATCCACTTCATCATTGTCTAACAAGGTTTTAGTTTCATTTAAGAAAGGATCATACTCTGGATAACCTCTGGAAAACCGAGTCCGTGCTGGATAGCCTGTCGTCCATCCACACACCTGATTTGCTGTTTGATCGCCTTCTTTACCCGCCAAAGGTAAACCAGAACAACGGGTATTTTGATTATTAAGATCTTTAACCATTTCTGATAAGGTCTGTACGGTCAATTCCGCTTGACGGTAAGCCAAAGCACCCGCCGCCCAAGTGACCACACCATAAGTCGCCGCTTTTAACTTATCGGCAATTAACTGTAAATCAGCCACCGCAATACCCGCTACAGAAGTCGCTCGTATCGGCTGTTTTTTAATCAATGCTCTTAATACCGCAACCACTTCAGCAAGATCTTCTATGGCACAGGGAAATACCTGGGCTTTTTTACCTTTTGGAGACGTAGACGCTTCACCTGATGGTGCTCTACCTAAATAAATGACTTCACGCTCACTGGTATCTTCAATAAACATGGATGCTTTATTCCATAGATAGCGTTCGAAGAAGCGGGGTGCAAACCCTTCTAAATCGGTACCCACCACTAACAACAAATCACAACGATTTTTAACTTCAGCCAAGGTCGTATTCATCCAGCCAGAATCCTGCAAGGCCAAAAAGTTATTACGGGCCCCAGTAAAATTCATATTATCGACCACGGCACCCGAACGATCAGCTAAAGCCAATAAGCCGCGCATCCCGTTAACATCCGTCGCACAACCCCCAATAAGAGGTAGTTTAGTGTCTTTTAATAATTCGGCGGCCTTGGCAACAGCGACTTCCAGACTCACTTCTTGACCAGCGACTCTGGCACTGATATCAGTCATCGGTTGTTCAAATGCCGGTGTATTAACCGCACAACCATTTTCAATTACCTTCAGCAATACACCATCAACCCTGATGGTCAGATCATCCGTGCCAATACCGCAAAAAGGACTCGGTACTTCAGTTATCTCAGTCATTCAGTTGTCCCGTTGTTCATAGTTAATACGCGTTTAATCGCGTTATTTTAAACCTAATTGAAAACCCTGTCTCATTTTACCCGCTGCTATAAGCCCAATTCAAACAGCACTCTAATGGAGACATAAATCGTCAATGCTATTCCACCCAGATAAATTAACAGTTGCAGCGGTCTTTCTTTTAGGGATTTAAAAAAAGTCAGATGCTGTCCAGCGGCTTTAAGTTGTAAATAGTACTCACGTGCCTGAGTCGCCCGCTGAACTTGATAAGCATCCAGCAACTGCCTGGCCTTAAGTAGCTCATCATCATTCCTTAGCCATAAAGCGGGCATAGAGACACCCCAGTTTCCGGCATTAGTCTCATAAAAATCAACGTTGTGCGCCGTCAATAATTCACGTACTTCTTCTGCCTCATCTTCAGGCACGCCTCGTAAAGAAAATAATAAAGTTGCCATCGTGGGATATACAGAAAACGCTGATTGCTAAAATAAGCTATTATAACGGCAACCCTTAGATAGTTACGGACAAATACGCCATGGACAACAAAAAACACCAATTAATAACCGCTACCCAAAATTGGCTAAAGACCGTTGTTATTGACTATAACATCTGCCCGTTTGCAAAGCATGAATTGGATCGGGGCAGTATTCATTTTGAAACAGATCATAGCACCGACGTTGAAAGTGCGGTATTAAACCTGTTAACCGAGTTTGAACGCTTGAATCTCGACTCAAGTATAGAAACCACGTTAGTAATTTATGAGTCGCTGTTTAATAATTTTGAGGATTATCTGGATTTTCTAGAACATGCTGAAGCCATCCTGATTGATCAGGATTATGAGGGCACTTATCAATTAGCGAGCTTCCACCCCCAATACTGTTTTGAAGGAGCAAGCCCAGACGATCCAGCTAACTATACCAACCGCTCACCTTATCCTATGCTGCATTTACTGCGTGAAACGAGTATTGAATGGGCTGTAGCAAACCATCCTAATACCGAAGATATCCCACAACGTAATATTGAAATCATGCATAAATTAGGATTGCGCAAGGTACAGTCATTACTTGCCGCTTGCTATCCTTTTATCCGGGATATTTAAGGATTGGATTTATAAGCACTGGTTTAAAACCTTGCCTATAAATCCATCACGTTAAACAGAGTGCGTTATTCCGTTTTTTCTTCTATACTTTTTTCAGCCACTTCAACTTCTTCATCATCAAATTTTCTTTCAACGAGCTTCCATTTGGATGAGGTCGGATTAACAACTTCTTCTTTAACTTCTGGCTCTTCCTTTTTCTTGTTTAATTCTTCCAGGAAGGCTAAAAACCAGTCTTGATCAATAACGGTTGCCATATCTGGATCTGCTAAAATTTCTGCCTGATCAGGAAGCGTTACCTTATCTCTTGAAAGTTCCAGCGCTTTTAGACAGGCATCTTTATCGCCTCGTAAACCATAGATACAGGCCAGGTTATAAGAGGCTGTCCCTGCTTGAATAGAATTTGCTCTTTCAAATTGCTTTTTGGCCTTTTCGTATAAACTATCATCTGGGGCAACTGCCTTTAAGCGCGCAAAATCCATATAAGCCACACCACTATTAATGGCCGCTCCTAAATAATTAGGATTAATCAACAAACAAAAAGCAAACCGATCAATTGCATCCTGATATAGGCGAGCGGCTTCATCCCCCACTTTTGTTTTTGCTTGATGATATAAAGCAAAACCCCAGTTATATAACGTTTCCGCACGTAAAGGATCATCCGTTAAAACGTCGGCATAGCCTAGATAGGCGGCCTTAAATAAACCATCGGCAGCATGACCTTCACTTTTTCGGGCTTGAGCTGTTTGCTTAATAGAGGCATTAAGCTTGGATTTTTTGGTAAACGCTGAGACTAAAGACATTAAATTTCACTCCTGACTGGCTTGTTATTATTCTAATTATTATAGAATAACAGCTCTACTTGTAACGACACTATTTAATATTTAAACCATGACTAAAGTAAACGGCCACACTATCGAAAAAGAAAAAGTAAACCTGGAAACATCAACTATTCCCTGGAAAGAATTGCAGCGCTTCTTTGCTAGTGGTTCGGCGGTGTTTGTTGATTCAACACTCGATTTAGTGGAAGTGGCGTACCAGTTTTCTATTGATAACAAAGATCAGGTCGCTCGATGGCTACAAAGCAATCAAGTGGCTTTGGTTTCTGATCAACAAGCGTTGGCGTGGTTAGAAGTAGATGCAGATGTTTGGGCGGTGGTTGTTAAACCCTGGATACTGGTTCAGTCCATTTTTTCTTGATTAATGACTTCTTGGGTAACTGATAAATCATCAATAGTTACCTAACATTCATGATGACTGATTTGCTTTATTTAAATCACGTTCAATTTTACACTGGTTATAACAAAGTTTTCGCTTTGCACAAACATTCTCGTTGCTTTACAGAACTAAAAACTAGACTTCACAATGAGTGCTATCATGAAAACTCCAACTTTTTTGTAACAAAACGTAACAAAACGCATTGTTGTTACAAATGGTTACAAATCTTATCATCGACATTTAAGTATTTAAGTAATAATAAGTCCAGCGTGCCTGATCACGATAAGTAACGCCATTTATCAGGGTACCACTATCGAGTATCTATCCTTCAATTATTAAATGCCGGGGTATCATCTGGGTTAACGATAATAACCGCACAACATGTCCATTTTTTGAGCTTAATGGTTATGAGGATAAACATATAACCGCTAAATTTATTTTAAACTCGCGAGATAGTGACATTGGTATGGGACCCAGTGATGATGAATTAATAGATATCAGGATATGAATCAGATTCCTTTAATCAAATATTTAATTTTGGAAAAGCCATTGAAGCTATAGTGAGGGCGGAATATGAAAATTGAAACAATAGTTAAGCAAAGCATCGAATCAAGAATTGCCACCAATAATTTCTCTAACATAGAAAAAGAGATTTTTTACGGCGTTTACAAGGCGCTGGACGGTTCCCCAATGAAAGATTCTTTTCGTCAGCTTGATGAAGTTGAGGCAATCATATTTGTATGCAATGAACTGTATGGGAAAGATGTCATGGGAGAAAGCAATCTTGAGAAAATGCTTATTGAATTAGGCGTTACTGATGAAGGATAATCGTCATCAGTCTCATAATCCCTTAATACGCAAAAAATGCTCCTGCGGATTAATATTTGAAACGCATAGCAGGATACGAAAATACTGCTATTCCTGCTCTAAGCCTCACATGAGTAGATCGGGTTTTAATTCAAAACTAGAGTAAATAATACTTACAGGTATTAGTTACTTCGATAAAGTTGGGGGCTAAGTTGTTCTTAGTGCAGTTAAAACAATTCTGGATTGTCTTAAATGATCAATCAATTCTTCATTGCTCATAGCGAGAAAAGGTGCGTTGTGACTAGATTCAGATTGAATAACGACATCTAATCCCATTTCTCTAAGCTGTTTACCAATCAAAGCTAAAGCGTGGCTTTTTCCTGCATGTTCAGCTCCTTCAATTACAATGTGTATCATTTACGACCTTCACGAATAAGATTTAGTGTACCCTTTTAATTTTATGACAATTTGATGACAAATGCGACATGCTTTGCAAACAGTATGTTTAAAGTCCGTATTGTTTGCACTTCAAAACTTAACGTTTAGGCAGCAATTTTTAGATCAACTTTAGGGAAATCTATTGCGGTCTTTAGTACGCCAATTCTCGCTTGCCGTCAAAATTGCTTGATTATATTAGAAATCATTTTACCAGACAGCTTCTAAATCAGTTTTACCTTAGGTGGGGCGGCGGAATATCGGGTATTTGATCAGCATCTGGGGCGATGGAATTATGTCGCCAAGCCTGATTCTGTGACTTTATAAGTTACTCAAGTTGCTTCGTGCTCATTCCCACGCTGACATTGCTTATAATTTATAGAATAAATCCAGTTTTTCTGTCAATTTTTATGAGGACAAGCGAGAAGATGACACTAAGTGGAAAAGTAATTGCAAACAAGAGTGTTCCATACTCTAAATTGAAAAGCTTCATAAGAGCATCGTAGGAAGCGGATGAGGTAGAGTAAACCTAAATATAACTTTACTCTACCTCATCCGCTTTTCAACTTGCAAACTAACTTAAGAAAATAACTTAAGAAAATAACTTTTTGGCCGCGCTTGATTAACTCGCGGAGAGTTTTTAGTTTTTAAAAGACTGTGCTCTAAATAAATAATGAACTCAGGCTGGTTTTTCCCGAACTTAATGCTATCTCCAGAATATAACGCTTGAGAAAGCTCGATTTTTTCATCATTTACTAAAATTGACTTGCGTCTACGAGGATTACCTTCCATTAAATAAACCAGATTATTAAATTCAGCAAGGTAAGCGTGTTCAGGATAAACATCGCCATTGTCTTTATCTAAAACAATGTCACATGATTCATCTGTTCCAAACCAAATAAGTTTGCCAGGAAATATTTCTAAACAGGTTTCTTGAATAGGATATATTGGATCTGAGCATTTAATAACTATTTGTGACATTATTTTCGGCATCCTTCATTTACCGGTTTACACTTTATGCAATTCTTGGCTTTATAAAGTCATGAAAACGGGTTTCTTTCGATGTACAAATGAACACAAACCTTCAGTTCATTGTACAATGAAGGTTTATATCCATGCCATTAGCCAA
>CAIOMN010000055.1 GCA_903859415.1 uncultured Methylococcaceae bacterium | reverse complement strand
GATCGACAGAAACATCGGTTCATGCGTAACGAATATGGGACAGCGCCATTCAGCTGGAAGATAAACAGAACTCTATCTTAAACTAAGGCATTATTTGTCTGGACAATGGGGTCCACTTTAAGTCTCAGTATTGATCAAGTCACCGCAGTATTAGACGGTAAGCCTGTGCTGGGCTTACCCAGAGAAATTCAAGAAGTGCGCAATGCGTTTGCCGCGTATGAACAATTACCGCATTGGAAAGCAGAGTCAGAAACTGATTGTTTAACTGCGCATGGTTTATTAATGGCTGGGTTGGTTGATCAGGCAGGTTGTTTTCGTAGTAGCGGTGTAGGCATTTACAATAACCAATCGTTAGTTCACATGGCGCCACCCGCCAGTCGGGTTTCTGCGTTAATGTCAGATTTAATGGCTTGGCTGGCATCAGAATCGGTACATCCCTTAATAGCCAGTTGTGTGTTTCATTATGAGTTTGAGTTTATCCATCCGTTTGCTGATGGTAACGGTCGCATGGGGCGGTTATGGCAAACGTTAATATTAAGCCAGTGGCAACCGTTATTAGCTTATTTGCCGGTTGAATCTATTATTAGAGATCGGCAAACAGCTTATTATAAAGCGCTGTCTGATGCGGATATTCTAGCCAATTCGACGCCGTTTATTGAATTCATGTTGCAAGCATTGCTTGATGCACTGACAGAAGTCTTAGCAAAAACGTCGGAGAAAGTGTCGGTAAAAACGTCGGAGAAAATCCTGGTCTTGGTTCAAGATAATCCGTTAATAACGATTGCCGAATTAGCGAGATCAATTGGAGTAACAGAGCGTTCTATTGAACGTAACTTAAAAAAACTGCAAGCTGAACAGCGTTTGTCCAGAAATGGGCCGGCTAATGGCGGTTATTGGAATGTGATAAAATAATATACTCAACTTAGCTTGCTTTGCTTATTTAACTCATTAAGGATAAAACGATGGCAATATCAGAACAACAACGACAAAAAAAACTAGCTAAGAAAAAGAAAAAAAGAAGTGTCACTGTTAAAAAAGTAACTAGATCCATGACAAAAGCCAAAGCCTATGCCAAGTATCCGATTCATGAGTGTTTAATTCCCGACAATCTGTTTACTTCCGGTATTGGTGAGCTAGTCGTAGCAAAGCGCACTCCGAGCGGAGATATTGCCTTTGGAGCATTTGTTATTGATGTCTTTTGTCTGGGTGTCAAAGATGCCATGTTTTTAGTTATGTCTGAACACGAGTATGAACATAAAATTAAAGCCGGAATGGCAAGAGCCGCTAATCGGGCATTTGAAAAGATACATCTAACCAGCGCTAAAAAACTACTGGACGGCTTGATTAAGTATTCAAAAGAGCTAGGCTTTGCGCCACATCCTGATTATAAAAATGCCTATGATATCTTTGGTGATATTGATGCCAGCGTAAGCCCTGAAAAATACACCTATGGTAGAGAGGGCAAACCATTTTATGTGAATGGCCCTTATGAATCCGAAGCTGATATTAAGCGAATTCTAAATACCTTGACGAAAAGCTGTGGTGAAGGTGGCTTTGATAGCTTAGTTAGACTGGGTGATGATATGGATGATGATTTCTTTTAATTAAGTCAAAATGAAATTGCACATAACAAATAAAGACACTATGGAGGCACCTAGCGTTCGATTGAACCTAACATTCTACGTTTTACATTCGATAGCGCAGCGATAAAATATTAATCATTAAGCTTTAAATCAGTTAAAACAGAGATTACAGCT
This sequence comes from uncultured Methylococcaceae bacterium, assembly GCA_903859415.1. Taxonomy (GTDB): domain Bacteria; phylum Pseudomonadota; class Gammaproteobacteria; order Methylococcales; family Methylomonadaceae; genus Methylobacter_C. The sequence continues at coordinate 62,577 of CAIOMN010000055.1, read as the reverse complement.
GTTTTAAATGCTGATTTATCTATTATAGCAGTGATTATAGGTGTATCAGTTACTGTTACACCTGTTATAGCATCGATTATAGGTGTAACAGTTGCTGTTACATCTGTTATAGCTGCGATTATATACGTATCAGTTACTGATTCATCTGTTATAGCTGCGATTATATACGTATCAGTTACTGATTCACCTGTTATACCATCGATTATAGGTGTATCAAATACTGTTACACCTGTTATACCGCGATTATAGGTGTATCAAATGCTGTTACACCTATTATACAAACGATTATATGTATTTTAGTTGCTGTTATACCTGTTACAACTGGTCATATGTCATAAACACAGATGTTTAACGTGCAATAACAGCGATTTAATCTGTAACACTCAGTAAAACACCTGTAACAGCAACTGAAGTAACTGTAAGTACGAACTTTTCACCGACTTTCATCTCGGAACATTTTCATTAATTCCAAGCAACCAGTTGGATCTTTTTTGAAGTTTTCTGCGATTAATGCTCGATCCATAAACCGACTGAACCCAGGAATCTTTTGAATGTTTTGGTCGGTAAGATTGCGGAACGCCATTGACCACTCTCCAAATAAAGATTCGGAAGTCGGTTCCTCGATAAGTAAGATATGTCCATTATGACGTGGATCTTGGCCTATGATAGCGTACAACTCCTTTACAGCCGTTTCTTCACCCTCAATAATCTGCATGAAGTTGCCATCATTGTACAATAACATTCCCGTTATGCCTTTCTGGCTATTTCTTTCTCTACACGTTATTAACAAGTCTACTAGTTCGCTTTCGCTAAACGGTTTGATAGCGGAGCTAATATAAACAATATGAAACATAATTAAAGCCCATTAAAAAATTCTGTGTAATCTCATACACTCCATCATTGTCACTTATGTTAAAGCGCTACTTTAGAGTATAGGCTCCTCTTAATTATTAATAGAGAGAACAGGGATATTATAACTAATATTTCTTATTCATGAATAATAGGGGGCTGTGTTATTCCTTTATTCGCTTTTTACCGGTCATTGGTAAACGATAGTGGGCGAAAATACGATAGAAAAACTCCAGCACTGGCAATAGTAATGGCGCATTTTCGACAACTTGGGCGAGGCGTCGGTAATAGGGCAACTGTTTCCAGATTTGTAAAAAACCAAGCACGCCCGTTTGCAATTGCTGATTTTCGTCGATTACATGCATCCGATCCATGGTCTGTTTATAGGTTAAACCCGCTTTAGCTAAGGCTTCCTCGTCGTTGCTAATATCCACCCAATTAATCTTGCCCTCCTTATCCAGTTTTTTCATTGCATTAATTTCAAGATTGCAGAGAGGACACTCGCCATCATGAAAACACGTGACTTTTGATGTAGCAGTGTTGGGTTGAGTAGATGTTGTCATTTTAATATCCAAAGGTATGAGTGAGCTGACCGAGTGACCGCACCTTTCAATGCGTTACAAAGCTCTTTGCGCCGCTAAAAATGCAGCATAGTGGTTCCTTAACTGATCATGAGAATTTTCCTCAGGATTTTTTAGATAAGCTTGCTCAAGTGTCCCTTGAACGGCTTGGCCCCAAGGTGCTTGAGGAATAAAATCATATAGAACCTTGCCGGCAAAACCAATCACTTTTTGTCCTAGGCTGGTGTTTGTTGAAGTCAATGCCAACTGATAAGGATTTGCTTGCGGTTGCGTGATCTTGGGTAATGGATTGATATCAGCCCAGTTATTGTCGGGAAAAAAGGTAAGATCGTTTAAATCAGCAAATGAAATAAGCACTGCTGGAGTGCCCATGATAATAATCAAAGCGTAACAGACTGTTTTACCTTTAAGCGCCCAAAATAAAACAACATCGATCATTGCAAACAAAATGGCGGCACTGACAAACAGTGCTGGAAATATCTCTATTGGTAGGTTGATTGATAAAGGTGACAAGAAAAGCTCCGAGTAACATGCCACCGTTGCAGAAAAAACGACAATAGGGAAGTAGGCAATCCGAAAGGCTAACAACTGTAAAAAGACAAATGCATAGCGCTCAAATTGGCTAGGTAACTGTTTTAAGCCCCATAGCGATACCACAGTCATTGCCGACAATCCAGCGATATGAAAGCCAATAAAAAGTTGCCAGACTTGAGCATTTGGGTTCATCTCAAGGCTAATGCCAAATATAGCTAAGAGCAGGAGGAGTATCAGCGGAAAGAACATCATTTTTGACCTTTATAAGTTATATTGATCAATATGACCAAGCTAATCTGGAAGTATAGCAAACCCGTTTTTTAAATTCATGCCGATTTAGATTATGAGTACTGTAATCCATATGGTTTTAATGGATATCTATAATCAAATTGCTTCCGTTTTTAAAAACAGTGAGTTACAATCGATACTCATCACCATACTAACCAATGGTTTGTGGAGGTCTTATATGAACAATCAATCAATTTCCGAGTATCTTTCGACCCACGAGTTTTTTTATGAGTTCAGCGATGATGCTCTAAAATTTCTCTGTGATTATTCAAGTACGGTCGAGATCAAAAAAGGAGAAGTCCTGTTTTTAGAAGGCGAAACTGCAGACAAGTTCTATGTCGTTCGCAGCGGGCGTATTTCCTTACAAATGCCAGCAATAATTGGCCCGACTTTAGAGATCCAATCTTTAGACGAAAACCAGATATTAGGATGGTCTTGGCTGATATCACCTTATAAATGGAATTTTCAAACTAAAGCCGAAGAAGATTCTGAATTACTCCAGTTTGATGGCGTTGCCATACTGGCACGCTGCAATGAAGAGCCGAAGTTCGGTTATGAACTGTTAAAGAAATTTGCAGCATTGATGTCGGTGGGTCTTAATACTGCACGCATCAAGATGATGGATGAATGGAACCCACCTGGGTTTGCCTAGTTCCTTAATTTGAATCTTATTAAGTATTTTCCCAAGCGCTTGCAATTGATTTTAGCCAAGCGCTTACTCTTTCGGGGGTTAACTCTTTTTGATTTTCCTGATCCAGTGCTAAACCCAAAAAGTTACCATCAACTTCGGCTTTAGAGGCTTTGAACTTATAACCCTCAGTAGGCCATTCACCAATGAGTGTTGCGCCACAAGCATCGAATTGATCATATAAATAATAGACCGCATCGATAAACTCATCGGGATAACCCTTTTGATTACCTAAGCCAAAGATAGCGACTGTTTTACCGGTAAAGTCGTGGCCAATCAAAGTCGGTAAAAACTCTTCCCAGCTTTCAGTGACATTACCCGTTGATAAACCGGGTACTTGACCATCACCATAAGTGGGAATCCCTAAGATCAAGGTATCATACGCCAGCAGGTCTGCAACAACGGCATTACGAATATTGACAGGCTTGGCGGCTAGTTCAGGGCCTAAAGTGGTTGAAATATCTTTTGCAATACGACGAGTATTGCCGCTGTCAGTTCCAAAAAATATACCTACGGTAGCCATAATGTTCTCGCTTGGTAAGGGTTATTTTAAAGTTGGATTTGTAAAAGACCGGGCGCGGTAGTTTGTGATAACGCTTGCCATTCCTCAGGCGTAAAGGCTTTTATGCTGACGGCATGAAGCTTACCTGTGCCCAAGGGTTCGGTGAGTGTAGACATCACTAATTGTTGTTTCTTAACTAAGCTGAGATCTGCAAACTGGTCACTGACAACAGTAATTAATAAATCACAACCCGCGCCATCAATAATGACTTTTGCATTGGGGATGCCGATTTTGACCAGTTGTTCAACAGCTTGACTAGAAAGGGTTTCACTCTCAGGTTCAGCTTTTTCAGGCAGTGCGGTATTTAGTAAAGGTAATAAGCTCCCGTTATTAGACATTTCTTCTAAAATATCGCAACCGCCCACCAGTTCACTATTAACGAATAGTTGTGGATAGGTTGGCCAGTGTGAAATTTTTGGCAGCTTTTCGCGAATAAAAGGCGCTTCCAAAACGTTAACATAAGCGAAGGGGACTTTTAAGCCGTTTAAAATGCCAACTGCTTTTGCAGAGAAGCCACATTGTGGATTAGCGGGTATACCTTTCATATAAAGTATGATTGGATTAGTTGCCAATTGTTGGTGGATTTTTTCTTCGGTAGTCATAGAATTCTCTTATTCTGCAGTCAATAGATTGTGATTGGTTTAACCGGCTAGTTGCCTGATTTTTTCTTCAGCTTTTTTTATTACTTTAACTTCGCCATTGCCCACGATGGTGTCTGCATCAACGATGCATTGCTCAACGTCATCACGGGAGGGGATTTCAAACATGGTTTTTCTCAACGTTTGTTCCATGATACTCCTTAAACCACGCGCACCTGTTTCTCTTTCAATGGCTTTTTTGGCAATTTCAATCAGTGCATCCTGTTCAAAGCTTAATTCAACATCTTCGTAAGCAAACAATTGTTGATATTGTCTAACCAGAGCATTTTTAGGTTCGGTTAATACCCGAATCAAGGCATCGGTATCCAGAGGCTCTAAAGGTGCTAATATTGGAAAACGTCCAATAAACTCGGGAATCAGACCAAACTTCCTTAAGTCGCTGGGCTGGGTTGCGTTCAATAATGCTTCAAGGGTCGGTTTGTCTTCCGGGTTATTAACTTCAGCATGGAAACCGATGGCTGAGTTGGTCGGAATAAGTCGTTTTTCAACATATTTCTCCAGCCCAGGAAATGAACCACCGGCAATGAATAGAATATTGCGGGTATCAATAGTTGTTTCACCGTCTTTGTTACGCTGACCTTTTCCTGAGACTTTAACATGTGAGCCTTCAACTAAACGGAGTAGGGCTTGTTGAACACCTTCACCTGATACGTCACGTGTGCCGGTTTGTTGTTCTGGACTGCGGGCAATTTTGTCGATTTCATCAATATAGACGATACCCCATTCAGCGTTAGTCATATTCCCTTCTGCAACATCCAGCAGTCTGACCAGAATATTTTCTACGTCATCACCGACATAACCCGCTTGCGTTAACGTGGTTGCATCTGCAATAACAAAGGGAACACCCACAATTTTAGCCAGTGTACTGGCCAATAAAGTTTTACCCGTACCGGAAGGGCCGATCAGTAATATATTGGATTTACCGATCTCGACATCCTTATCATAAACGCCCAACCCTGCATTCCCACTTTCATGCTTGAGGCGTTTGTAATGGTTATACACTGCCACAGACAGAATTTGTTTAGCCAGTTCCTGACCGATAATATATTGATCAAGGTGCTCTTTGATTTTGGCGGGAATAGGCAAAGGCCCTTGCATTTCAGAGAGTTCTTTCTTTCGGCTCCAGTTGCTGACCACCTGATTGGCCAATATAACGCAATCTCCGCAAATGAACCCCTCACTACCGGCTATTAAGGGAACCGTGGGTGATTGCGCTATACCACAAAACGAGCAGTGTTTAATTTCTTTATCACTCATGAATAACTCCTTATATGACTTGGGTTACTTGGGTAAACTGGCTAACCAGGCTCGTTGACATTTTTGTCGTGAACGGTCACTCATCATTTGACGTATTTTAGGTGTCGCTTTTTGTAAGGACAAGGTTTCAGCTTTTTGTATCTGCTTACAGAGTACCAAATGAAATCCTATTTCAGATTCAACCGGCTGACTGATTTCACCGGCCTTCATGCTAAAAAGCACCTCATCCAGTTCTGGATACAGTTTGCCTCTGGGAACAACACCCAGCACACCGCCTTGTAAAGCCGTTGGACATTCTGAATGTTTAAGTGCCAGGTCTGCAAACTTAAAAGGCTTCTTTTGTAACTTGACATACAGTTCCTGAGCGCGAGTTAATGCAGCCTCGCGGGTATTTTCAGGATAATCAGGATTAATACTGATAAATATATGACAGGCTTCTCGCATTTCCGGGCGATTAAATTGCTCAGTATGTAAGTGATAGTAAATACCGATTTCAACTTCATTGATGGTGGGTGATCGAGAAGCAATCAATTCCATCACAACGTTAACCCGGCTTTGACGCAAAAGAGCGGCTTTTAGACTTTCAGTGCTTAGACCGTTTTTATCCAGATCAATCAGGAATGAGTCTTCATCGATATATCGATCATGTACTTCTTGATAAGCAGATTCCAGTTCTTGATCTGAAATAATCACCAAGCCGGCTTCTGGCGAATTGAGAATGCGCTTTTCAATATTAAATTCACTCAGTGCCTGAACTTGGGCTTGAGTTAATTCCTCAGGTTGCAACTCGGCAGGTTTTTTCTTAAAAAGCGTCAGCGCTGTTCTTAACAAGGTATAGGGATCAATAGGGTCCGATTTTTTAGACGGGTTCATATTAAGCCTCTGGCTCATTAAACGTTTCGGGATGTGCGGGTGCTAACGCAGACTCTGGGAGTTGTAAGGTTCTCCCTTCAAATGCCACATGATATTGAATGAGTTCATCGTCTCTAATCACTTTAAAGACTTCTCCTTCAGTGCCTTTTTTAAATAAGACGTTACCTTGAATACCCAAGTCGATCGTACAAACAACACGGTCTCTAAACTCAAAACGACTGGGGTTCCAGGGTTCTTCGGCACCAATTAACTCTTCCAGGCGACAGCCGACCATTCTGCCATGATTTAGAAAGTGTACGGTAAAGATCACCTGGTCCTGTAAAAAAGTACCGACTTCAATAACATTTCCTACGCTGCCTCGGCGAATTAATAAGACGCCTACATCTAAACCAGGGTAGGTGCCATCATTACGGACGTTTCGGGTGACTCTTACAGATTCACCGTATTCAAATCGTCCTTCGTCAAAGCGTTCGGGTTTCATACTTTGATATCGCCGAGTGCGACGAATGCCGTTTGAGGTTCAGTCATTGAAAAGACTTTAAAGACTTTTTCTGTTTGGGCATCAGAGACCACAAAGTCTTGATAAGCACGTTCTAAAAGCTTGCTGTAAATGGCACGTTTCGCTTCTTCGTGTTCTGGCATTTCATCACTGGCTTTTTGTAAGTAATCATGAAAGCGTTGCAAAATATGCAAACGATTAACATGCACAACGCTAGGAATATAATCCAGTTCAAAATATTGTAAAAAGTCTTCAGCAGATTCCAGCTCTTCCATTTCTTCTTCAAAGCTCATGGGGTTTCTCCAGTTTTAGATTAAAGGGGGCCAACTAAGGAGGCATCTTGGTTAAGTAAGTAAATAACCAGGATGACAAATAGAGCTAAAGTCACCAGGCCTAATAATGATGCATTTTTATCTTTTAATATATCTTTTAACATCTTAATGACTCCTAAGTTTCAAAACTTCTTTGCCGTTGAATGACTAACTCTAATAAACCTTTTGCACCGATTCGATCTTTGCCATCTAAGTACACTAGTTTTTCAAAAATACTTTTGCTAACGTCAAGTAACTCAAGGCGCATATTTAAAAAGCCAATGGCTTTTAAGGTAAATAAATACAACCTGACCTGAGTTAATAGATTAGCGGGGGTATCGCTAAGATGATGGGGCTGTAATTCACGCCAATCTTCAGGAAAATCAATTAAGGGTCTAATTACCGCTAATGCTTTAAGAGTCGCTGCAAGCGCATCGTCAAGTCGATGTTGATAATAGTAAAAGCGATTGAGTGCCACTAATACATTTAACGAGTTGGGTGCTAAAAAATAAGCTCTTAACAGCGGTAGTTCAGCTTCACCGCTGGCATAGTTTTCAGAGGCAATCGCTATCATGTTTTCGACTTCTGGTGTATCTTTGTTTTCAAAATACAGGCCTTGTGCTTCAAAATCTAATAAATCCACTTAATACCTCGCGGCCAGTTTCACTGGACTTTCTTTTTTGGGTGAACCGCAGATGGTTTCTGCGTCACAGTTATCACAAGAGTCTTCATGGACAACGTCAGTTAATTGGGATTGCTTAGCCTCTAGCTCATCAATACGTTCCATTAGACAGGATATCGCTTTGCCTACCGGATCAGGGATAAGGTGATGATCGAGGTCTATGCCATGTCGATTTTGTATCTTAGTGCCTTTCGTTTGGATAATACGTCCTGGGATACCAACGACCGTGCAGCAAGCGGGGACATCTTTGACCACAACCGAGTTGGCACCGACCCGAACATTATTACCCAAAGTAATGGCTCCCAGAATTTTGGCGCCTGAACCGATCAATACATTATTGCCAATGGTGGGATGACGTTTTTCCTTATTCCAGGTTGTGCCACCTAAAGTCACGCCGTGATATAAAGTCACATCGTTCCCAATTTCAGTGGTCTCTCCGATGACCACGCCGAGTGCATGATCAATAAATAAACGTCGGCCTATAGTTGCGCCGGGGTGTATTTCTACATTGGTAAATGTTTTGGCGACCGTAGCAAGAATACGTGCTGAAAGTTTCCAGTTAGCTTTCCATAAGCGATGACTAATCCGGTGTATGAGTACGGCATGTACACCGGAATAAGTCAGTAATATTTCCCAGACAGTGTGTGCAGCCGGATCTCTTCCGAAAACACAATGGACATCTTCATGCCATTGTTTAAAAAAGCCCAGTGGCGTGTCTAAAGGATATTTAACAGTATCTGACATGACCATAACCATTTTAGCTGCCGTTAAGTGTGAGGGAATATTGTGGGTTTATTTTGGCTTAGTTTAATTGCCAGCCCGTATTTTCAAGTGAAGGTCGTCCGGGTATCCTAAAAAATGACCCAGGGTAACGATCATCTTGATCAGGTACATCTAATCTTTCGTTAACTTCTGATTCACAGGCTTCAAGTTCAGTTTGCTCATTCATGATGAAATATCCTCTTACAGGTTTTGATGGAATAAATTAAGTTCTTCAGGTTGAGGCGTTCTTTTAGTCAAACTGACAAACTGTCTGACTTGAGTCAGTAGTTTTTGAGCTTGTAAACGATTAACTACAATTCCCAATTGTTGATAAGCGTGGATAACGCCTTGAGTGCCAGAATGCTTACCGAGAATTAATTGATGACTGCGTCCAACAATAGCAGGATCAACACCTTGATAATTACTGGGATCTTTTAACAATCCATCGACATGAATACCCGCTTCATGACTAAATACGTTTTTTCCAATTAAGCTTTTCCGACTGCCGATCGCATCCCCAGATGCGGTAGCAACCTGTTCAGAAAGTAATGGAAAGTTATGTAAGGAGATGCCTGTTTCAAATCCATAGAGTTGCTTTAAACCGACTACCACTTCTTCTAAAGCAGCATTGCCAGCGCGTTCGCCCAATCCATTTACGGTAGTGTTTACATGGGTTGCACCTGCAAGTGCTGCGGCCATTGTATTGGCTGTTGCTAACCCTAAATCATCATGGGCATGCATTTCAATTTCCAAATCGGTCGCTGCTCTCAACCGTTTAATAGTCTCAAAGACACCAAAGGGTTCCATAATACCGACGGTATCTGCAAAGCGAATCCGGGTTGCGCCTGCTTGTTGAGCCGCCTCAGCCATCTGGATTAAAAAATCCACATCGGCACGTGAAGCATCTTCCATACCCATACAAACATCTAAGCCGAGATCTCTCGCTTCACTAATGCAGTTGTTAATGGTATTAAGGACCCATTGACGACTTTGTTTTAACTTATGTTGAATATGTTGATCTGAAGCAGAAATGGATAAATCTACTTTATGCACATTCAAACCCAAACAACCTTGCAAGTCCTCGTGACGCATTCTTGACCAAACCAGCAGCTTGGAACTCAGCTTAAGTGCGGCAATGGCTTTTATTTCTTCACGTTCAATGGCACCCATCGCTGGGATACCAATTTCTAATTCCGGAACACCCAAGTCTGCCAATTGAGTAGCAATTGACAGTTTTTCTTGCAGCGAGAAGGCAACACCAGCGGATTGCTCACCATCTCGAAGTGTTGTATCGTCAATAATAATTTGGCGGACTTGAGCTTTCATAACGTTCTGCTTTTATGCGTAAGTGGGTGCAAACGCTTGCTCAGGATTTGCCACTGGGGCGTCACCCTCCCAATACGGCGATAATTTCCGTAAAGTTTTTACAATACTAGGCATTACTTTTAACACTTCTTCGACTTCATACATCGTGTTATAACGTGAGAAAGAAAATCGAATCGTGCCATGTGCTGCGGTGTAGGGAATATCCATCGCTCTCATCACATGCGAAGGTTCCAAGGAGCCTGAGGTACAGGCTGAACCACTGGAAGCTGCAATACCGGCTTTATTTAAGAGCATTAAAATGGATTCACCTTCAATATACTCAAAGGCGATATCAGTGGTATTGGGCAAACGGTTATAAAGATCACCCGTGACAAAGCAATGGGGAATGCTTTCAGTGATGCCTTTTTCTAAGCGGTCACGCAGTTCTTTAACCGTGGTGTTTTCATACTCAATGTATCGAAGCGCTAGCTCACAGGCTTTACCCAAGCCAACGATAGACGCGGTGTTTTCTGTACCCGCTCTTCTACCACGCTCTTGGTGTCCACCGCGCAATAATGGGCGATAACGAGTGCCTCTACGGAGATATAAAACGCCGATCCCTTTGGGTGCATGTAATTTATGACCCGACAACGATAACATGTCAATTTTGGTGTCTTGCAACATCATCGGGATCTTGCCAACGGCTTGAACTGCATCCGTATGAAACATAACCCCAGCCGCGTTTGCCAGTTCTGCCATTTCTGCTACTGGAAAGATAGTGCCGGTTTCATTGTTGGCCCACATAACCGAAACGATGGCAACCTGGTCAGATAATAATTTCTTATACGATTCGAGATTTAAACGGCCCGCTTTATCCACAGGCAATCTATGAATGGTGTAACCTTCTTTTTCAAGATAATCACATAAGTTCAGAATCGCAGCATGTTCTACTGTGGTGGTGATAATTTCTTTCTTGTTGGGCTGGGCTTTAATGGCTGACAGCAAGGCCGTTGAATTAGACTCTGTGCCACAAGACGTAAAAATGATTTCAGAATCATGTTCACAGCCAATCAACGCCTGGACTTGCTGACGTGCCTGTTTAAGACCACGAGCTACCCCATCAGCAAACTTATGGATAGATGAGGGATTACCATATTGCTCTAAAAAATAAGGTATCATGGCATCAACCACCTCATGATCAACCTTAGTTGTTGCGTTGTTGTCTAGATAGATATCGACCATTATGCCACCTCAATATTCGTCAGTTTGGCCATTTCAGTCGCTGGCACAACTTTAATAAATTCGCCCATGACTTCCATTAAGCGTTGTTGAATGCCTGCGATTGTCATAGCGGCCATTTGGCATCCGTTACAGGCTCCGGTCATTTTTACATAAGCCGTATTGCCGATGACTTCGACCAGTTCAACGTCACCGCCGTCAGCCATTAAGGCAGGTCTGAGCGATTCAAGTACTTCCTCAATCTTTTTAATCCGTTGTAGATTGGTTAAAGGTGTTTTGACCGCTGCGATTTTTTCTGGTTGAGCTACAGGAGCAGCACCTGGATCAAACTTCTCACCTTTTTCAGCTAACACTTTTTCCAGAATGGCTTCAATGTCTTCATGACATGACGCACAACCACCTCCGGCTTTGGTAAAGTTGGTCACATCTTCAACAGTACGTAATTTATTAGCCCAAACCATTTCTTCAATCATGACGGCATCAATTGCAAAACATTTACAGATTAATGCGCCTTCTTCGTGATCATCTTTCCAGACTTCGCCACGATAGTTTGCGATTGCAGCTTGTAATGCTTCACGTCCCATCACAGAGCAGTGCATTTTTTCTGGGGGTAAGCCTTCTAACTGAGCAGCAATGTCCTGGTTAGTGACTTGTAAGGCTTCATCTATAGTCTTGCCGATAATCATTTCTGTTAATACAGATGATGAGGCAATCGCAGAACCACAGCCAAAAGTCTGGAAGCCTGCTTCTAGAATGACTTCAGTATCATCATCCACTTTAAGGGTGAGTCTTAAGGCATCACCACAGCTAATGGAACCCACTTCTCCGGTGGCATTGGCATCAGCTACCGCGCCCGCATTTTTAGGGTTAAAAAAATGCTCTTTTACTTTATCTGAATAGTCCCACATGATTTTATCCTCGGGTTTGGGTATAAGTTGGTTTGATTGAATCGGGTTGGGTATACATTAACCAACGTTTTTAAGAACAGGTTTTTGTCCCGGTTCCTTCGGAATTGGTATTAAAAGAGGTGCCACAGGCGCAGCTTTTAACCGCATTGGGATTTGTAAATTTGAAGCCAGAGCCTTCTATGCTGTCAAGAAAGTCAATTGACATGCCATCAAGCATTGGTAAACTGACAGGATCAATAAATACTTTGACCTGACCACAATCGATGACTGTATCTTCTTCAGTTTGACTGCCTTCAAGCTTCAAACCGTATTGGTAGCCAGAACATCCACCATCGGTGACTTCGATTCGTAAACCCGCTGTTGGTGTTTCAGAACCGGCAATAAAGCGGCCAACTGCGTTAACCGCTTTCTCTGTTAATGTAATCATTTTGTATTCTCCTGACTGAGTGGCATCGTTCTTGTTATTGTTAATAGCAACCTGTATGCCATTTTATTTTATTTTTCTAATTGCCTGTTTTTTCGGTGTTTACTTTAGAAAAGTGACAAAATGATGGATACTTCAGGTAGGTTTAAATCACACAATTGACTGACAATGTAAGCTTTACTACAAAATAACGAGGACTTGAAATGAACGTAGAAGATTTAGATATAGGTGATGTTGTTTATGCTGCCCGTTTGATTGCTGATGACGGCTCGATTCCCGACGGAAATGAAGGGGAGGTCTTAGCTGAGGCTGGTACACGCGGGGTCATTACGTTAATAGGTCATGTAGAAGAAGAGCCCAATCGAACTGTCTTTTTGGTACGGTTCGAAGATAAAGAGATGAATTTAGGGAACCCTGTGGGCTGTTGGGTTGAAGATTTAATGGTTGAGCCTAAATTGGTAACACCGACTACATTGCAATAGATGGTAAAGTATCAGCGGCTTGATCTCTCTATTTAATATGTATACTTTGTTGGATTAAAGGGTTATGAACAAACAAATTGAAACGGTTTTAAATTATCATAATCGAACCAAGCATCGCTTAGAGTGTTATGCAAAAGGCCCTGAATCCATCGATTGGGAAGATCAACCGGATCAATTCCGACATTTTTCAGGCTGTGAGATTGTTACTTTACCAAAGCCTGGCGGTGAGCTTGATGTTTTATTTTCAGCTTTAGATTCCCCAGAAACAATAACTGCCCAACCGTTAACGTTGGCTAATGTTGGTTTATTACTCGAGTTGTCTTTTGGTTTATCGGCGTGGAAACAGTTTGGCCCCAGTCGCTGGGCATTGCGCTGTAATCCGTCCAGCGGTAACTTGCATCCGACAGAAGCGTATGTCATCAGTACGGGGCAAAACGATCTTAAAAACGGTGTTTACCATTATGTGAGTCACGATCACACCCTTGAACAGCGTTGTCGGTTTTCTGACAATATGACCCAAAGTAGTCTGGCAATTGGCTTGTCTTCAGTGCATTGGCGAGAAGCCTGGAAGTATGGTGAAAGAGCCTTTCGGTATTGTCAGCATGATTTAGGCCATGCTATCGGTGCTTTACGTTATGCCGCTGCAACCTTGGGCTGGTCAATTGAGTTGGTAGCTGAAACGTCGGATGGTGATATTGCTCAGTTGTTAGGCTTAAATCGTCATGAAGATTTTAAGGCATTAGAACACGAGTCTCCCGACCTTATTTGTCGAATTAACGTTGGGATTGATAGCAAGCCCTTTGATGTTGATACACTAATAGCCGATACGAAAGTGGGTCTTTGGTCTGGCAAAGCTGATAGTTTACGGGCTTATCATTTATATAAATGGCCGCTTATTGATGAGGTAGCTATAGCCGCAAGCAAACCGAGTACAAAAGAACCGAAATGGCAGGCTGTTCAATCGTTGCCTTTGCCAACCGATTGTAAACAAACAGCTACGTCTTTGATTCGCCAACGTCGAAGTGCCCAGCAGTTTGATGGCAAAATGTCTCCCATGTCTCAGGAGACTTTTTATCGGATACTTTCGGCAGTATTACCGACTTCTCCCGCTTTTCAGGCTTGGCGATGGTCAGCTAAAATTCATTTGTTTATTTTTGTTCATCGCGTCGAAGGTTTGGCGCCGGGTATTTATGCGCTCCCCAGAAATCATGAAGCATTGGAAAAGCTTAAAGCAGGTACTTTAGAGACCTTTGTGTGGCAAGCTGTCGCTAAAGCGATTCCCTTATATCATTTATACTCAGGTGATTGCCGTCAGTTTGCTAAAACTTTGTCATGTCATCAACCGATTGCGAGCGATAGTGCTTTCAGTTTGGGCATGGTAGCAGAGTTCAGTGACACAATGAATGATGCGGCCTGGTTGTATCGGCGATTATTTTGGGAAACTGGATTGATAGGGCAGGTACTTTATTTAGAAGCCGAAGCAGCGGGTTACCGTGGCACGGGTATAGGTTGCTACTTTGATGATAGCGTCCATGAACTGTTAGGATTTAAAGATGAACAGTTTCAAAGTTTATATCATTTTACGATAGGGAGGCCTCTGGAAGATAAACGGATTGAGACGTTACCCGCTTATGAGCATTTAGCGTAACATTTCCGAGGTTTTAAAGGTACATCAAACCGGATGATGATGTACCCTAAAACTCAAATCGTAATTGAAAGCTTATAATCTGGAAAGAAGTTCAGCTTTCTTTGATGAAAATTCATTATCAGTTAAGATGCCTTTTTCTTTAAGCGTCGCCAATTTCTCAATGGCTTCGAAAATATCGGCTGCTTGACTCGCATCTTGAATGTAAACCGGTGTTTCTGGAATATAAGGTGCAGCGGGTTGGGATTGAATCGTGGGTTGCACTGGCACGTTATCAACGGAAATAAGCGGTAAAGTGTTAATGTCTATAAGACCATATTGGCTCGTAAAGGTTACTGAGCTTCCGCCGGATTGTTGTTGTGAAAAGCCACTAATCTGATGATCTAAAGTGTCATAAAGTGATACATGTCCATTGACATCAATAGCGAGTCTTTTGATGCTCGCAAAATAGGCATAGCGCATATTATTTTGTGCGCCAGTGCTCGTTGGAAATTGCAGACCTGCTGGCCACCAGTTTCCAGAACTACCTGCTGGTGGAGGTACAAATAAACTCACTGGGCTAGTTGGTCCAAAGCCATTTTGTTGTTGATTATTAACTGTAAAGTTATCGTTGAAATGGCTTTGTTGTTGAGTTCCCTGGTTTTGGGATTGAAAGCTACCTGTTTGAATTAAGCCGGGTTGATTGGCAATTAAGTTTGATAGCTCCTGGCACAAATTACCTACGGTATTTTTTAAGCCATTATTAAACATATCGCCTAACATGATCATGCCGCCGCGCATCCATTGACCAGAGCCACCAAATTCAGGATGACTAAACTGTGCCATTGAGCCATTGCCATTAATGACTGATTGCAACATGCTGAATACAGCATCCGAACTAAAATTATAACGTTGAGCAATAGTGTTGATTATTTGCTGGCCTTCCGGCGTAAGTTGTTTCATTAGATAAAGTCTGCTTGATGGGATTGGAATAACTAAGGACAAATCAGTCGTAATATTGAAGTTATGTCTTAATACTTGATTTATATGGTATCAGTGTAAATGAATGGTGAATTAAAAGCACTCTTTTAATTAATTAAAGACGAGAAAAAAGGCTACTTAACTTTTCTCCATTGAGCGAAGTGTATCCTTTATATATGACATTAATGTAAATCGGTCATCTTTACCTTAATCAGCACTTTTTAAGTGCGATTAGATTGTTACTGACCACTTTGGTGCACTTACAGTTAAACTGTGCTTTATTTAACAGGCTAAACATTTTCTTGGCTAATTTATTGTAAATTACATTATCTTGATTAATTAAAAGAAATGGCTAATTAAGCCTAAGGTTAACGCAAATACGATGTCATTACCTGATTAAAATCAGCCTTGGCTATCACTGCTATTGATGGCATATATTGTGCATAGTATTATTACCAATATAACGTTTTTCAGCTGAAATCGGCATCTTATAAACCATGAAATTGAATGATTCCAGAGACAAACTTGACACTTACTATCAACAAGTTCAAGACATCATACTTAAGAGGCAGGACTGGGTCACTGGCTTACTACCTGCAAGTACTGCCGTTAATGTTCATGGTAATTATACCGATGCCTGGGTTCGCGATAATGTCTATAGTATTCTTGCCGCTTGGGGATTGGCTCTAGCCTATCGTCGTGTGGAGGATAAGCAGGGGCGGACTTACGTCCTTGAGCAAAGCGTGGTTAAATTAATGCGTGGTCTTTTAACAGCCATGATGCGGCAAGCACCGAAGGTTGAAAAGTTTAAGCAATCCCAGAATCCGATGGATGCGTTACACGCTAAATATGACACTAAATCGGGTGGAGTGGTTGTGGGTGACAGCGAGTGGGGGCATTTGCAACTGGATGCCACCTCCTTGTTTTTATTAATGCTGGCTCAAATGACCGCTTCAGGTTTACGCATCGTTTTTACTATAGACGAAGTTAATTTTGTACAAAATCTGGTGCATTATATTAGCCGCACTTACCGTACACCAGATTATGGTATTTGGGAGCGGGGCAATAAAATTAATCATGGGATTGCCGAACTTAATGCCAGTTCAATTGGCATGGCTAAAGCAGCACTGGAAGCCCTTTCCGGGTTTAATTTATTTGGCAAAGAGGGAGGCCAAGCCTCTGTTGTGCATGTCATCAGTGATGACATTGCACGCACTCGTATTACTCTGGAATCTCTCTTGCCCAGAGAATCAATTTCTAAAGAAGTGGACTCTGCCGTTTTGAGTATTACTGGATTTCCTGCTTTTTCAATTGATAATCAAGCCATAAGAGCTAAAACTGAAGCACTTATTTGTGAAAAGTTAGAGGGTCGCTACGGGTGTAAACGGTTTTTGTTAGATGGTCATCAAACCGTCATCGAAGACAGTAAACGGCTGCACTATGATCCACATGAGCTTAAACAGTTTATGGCTATTGAATGTGAATGGCCGTTGTTTTTTACTTATTTGCTACTTAATAATTTATGTGCAGGCAATACTGAAGCGGCTTTGGATTATCGCAAAAAGCTAGAAGGCTTGTTAGTTGAACAAAATGGTCAGCTATTGTTACCTGAGCTGTATATTGTCCCAAAAGAGTTGATAGCTGCCGAAAAAGCCAATCCGCATAGTCAAGATCGGATACCCAATGAAAACGTGCCTTTAGTATGGGCTCAAAGTTTGTTTATGTTGGGTTGTCTCATTCAGGATGGTCTTTTAAGCTGTGATGATATTGATCCGTTGGGTCGGTATAAAGTTGCTAAAAAGAAACAGGACTATCATTTACAAATTCAGATATTGGCTCAGGATGAAGCAGTTCAAACTCGATTGCTTGAGCATGGAATCTCGGCACAAACCTTAGCAGAGATTGCGCCTATTCAAATTAGAGAAGCCAATGAATTAGCGCAAGCCTATACACATGTTGGTAGAAATGACCGGATTGGGTTAACCGGCAGGCCTTTAAGACAATTACGCACATTAGCAACTTCAAAGCTCTATACGTTGGCGGGTGAGCCCTTATTATTCTTACCGCAATGCCTTAACCAAAAAGGATTCTATCTGGCATTGGATAACCGTTTACTCATTAAAAGACTCCGAGTTGAGTTATCCTATATCTATAAGCATTGGGATAGGCAAGGGAATCCTCTGGTGGCTGTGACGATTAAACATAATATGCTTGATACTCGTCACAGCGATAATTTGATTGATTTTATCAATGAATTAAAACAGGGTGAAACTAAAGGTATTCCTGTTCAACTTGGAACCTTGTTAGAGTTTGCTGAAACATCTAGCTATGAAAAGATCAATTATTTACATGACTTTCAGTTCTCACAAGCCTCATGGGAAGATGTTGAGCGTCCTTTTTCTCAGGTACTTCCCTTTAGTGCAGAAGTTTCATTGCCATTAGAGACTACTTTGCTGAATGAGTGGGAGGTTGCAACAGATCATGTTTTACTTGAACAATTAAAATCAAATGTAAATTTGTATGCTCAATTAGAAGTATTAACACTGCTGAGTGGGCGTCATGGTTTAGCTTTTTCAACAGGTTTAGTTAATGCTGAAGGTTTAGTTGCTAGTGTTGGGGAATTGCTTGATGAATTGTACGAGCGTGCGGGTGATCAACATGTCTGGGCGATAGTTAGGCGCTGTGCGGGGTTATTAGGTAAATATGATATCAACCTTGAACAAGCTGCTACTGAAATATTAGTCAGACAGCATGCCTTGACGTTAGGCAGGGCTTATAGTGGCAAAGCTACTTTATTACGACCTGCAGACTCTTCAGAGATTTTACAAATTATTCGTAGCTATAATAATACAGATACCAGTGAACATATTATTATTCAAGAATTGATTCTTTATTTGGGAATGCTCATTAAATCTAATCCTGAATTGTTCACTGATATGCATACGATTCGTGTGGGTCATATTCTGCAATTAATTATAGTCAGGCAAAAACGTGAATCTGGCAACGACTCATTAGATCAGGCTTTTAATAGGGTATTTTCTTTATCACCTTCTCTCCTGTCGAGAAGGTTAAAGGAAACACTTGAAGACTATAGTAATACAGAGGAACAATTAGATCGGGTCGAAACGCTCCATTATGAGGGTGAGTGCCGTAAATTAGGTAGCGCTCGCTTCTCTAAAACAATTGACCCTAAAGATCGAGAAGGCAGTATTGACTGGTATGATTGGCGCGAACAACAAGGCAGTGTAGGCAGAGAGAATAATGCATTTTATGGTTCTGTGTGGGATATCTTACATCATTGCAAAGGCTTAATGATGGGCGGTAAACTAAGCAGTAAGAATCGCCTTGATAGTGAGAATACGTTATCACAAATGACAAAGGGTGAGCAGAGCTTTAAGCTGCAGGTGAGTCATTTATTAAACAAGATTCAATCTCCAGTCTATAGACAACTGACTGTTGAAGCTTTAAAAGCTTTAGCCTCTATTTTTAGAGATAATCCGCTGTTACAGATTGATGATATTCTATTAACCGATATTATTATTGGTCATGCTGTTAGGATTAGTTGGTTGCAAGCCCATCCTGAAAATGCAGAAAACTATGAAGCTTATACATCATTAGCCTGGCAAGAATTTTACAGGTTACCTCCCCACAGTGTGGCTAATGGAATCCTGGATGCATTAATACATCTACTCGACAATAATTAAAGGAGATTACAGTGATTTTAGCGGGCGACATTGGTGGTACAAAAACCGTTTTATCGCTTTTGACACAAGATTCAGATGGGCTTTTGAGCTGTTTGAAGGAACAATCATACCCGAGCCAACAATTTTCTAAGTTTGATGAAATTTTGAATGATTTCTTGTCTGAAGGCCAAGAGATTGCTTCTGCCTGTTTTGGAATTGCCGGTCCCGTTGTGAATCAACGTTGCCAGACAACTAACTTACCCTGGTTATTAGATGGAAATGAGCTAAAAGCAAGGTTGAATACTAGCAAAGTAAAGTTACTGAATGATTTAGAGGCTATGGCATTGGGTATGAAATACTTACCTGATGATGACCTTGTGGAGTTGAATCCAAATGCAATACCACAAACCGGAAATGTTGCAGTAATTGCGGCGGGTACCGGATTAGGAGAAGCTATTTTATTCTGGGATGGTATTACTTATCATCCCTTGGCTACTGAGGGTGGACATACTGATTTTGCTGCTCAAAATGAATTACAGGATCAGTTATTGAAGTATCTTAGAAAAAAAAACCCCGAACATGTTAGTTATGAGCGTATTTTAGCGGGTGTTGGATTTAGCAATTTATATGATTTTTTGTGTGAAGAGGGTCTTGGTGATCCTTGCACAGAAGTGAGCGAATTAACAATCGATCAAGATAGAAATGCTGTGATATCCCGGTTAGGTGTAACAGGGGAAGACCCTTGTTGTGTTCAGGTCGTAAGACTTTTTGTGGAAATATACGGTGCAGAAACAGGTAATTTAGCTTTAAAGTCTTTATCTATGGGGGGGGTTTATATCGGAGGCGGTATCGGACCTAAAATCTTAATAGCACTACAAGAAGGAAGTTTCATCGCCGCTTTTAAAGCAAAAGGGCGATTTTTACCTTTGTTGGACACTTTGTCAGTCAAATTATCAGTAAATCCCCGTACACCTCTAATTGGAGCTATTCATTACTATTTATAATTGCTTATCTTAAAATTGTAAAATTTCAGTTATCTAGCATTTTCAGAATGTCATTGCGGATTTCGTTTTGTTTTTTCTTATCATTAATCGGTTCTAATGCTTGGTTAGTTACGTAAAACATATCTTCTGCTCGACTGCCTATGGTGGTTATTTTTGCGCTCAGCAGGTTGACATCCTGATTAACAAATGCCCTTCCTATTTTTGACAAAAGCCCAGCATGGTCTGTAGTAATAATTTCTATAATCGTGTATCTCTTCAAAGAGTCTGATATAAATTTAATGCTAGTTGGAATAGGGAAGTGAAAAGCTTGTCTTGATTTTGATTGTCGGTAGATATTGATTTGATCTTTTATTTCACCGTTTAGCAAATTACTGCGCAATGCTGAACAGATATGGGCTTCTCGACAAAATTCGTTAATAGGTTTACCTGTTTGTTCAAGCACCTGAAAACTGTTAAGGACATAGTTATCTTGAGTGGTTATGATCCTGGCATCAAGAATAGTTAGTCCTAATTGATCAAGTGTGGCTGTACTAATTGAAAAAATAGGACCCTTGTCTTTGGTATAAACAAAAACTTCTGCACTACCTCTTTGGTTTTTTGTGCGCAGTAGAACCAAAGGCAGATCCATTTCTTTTGATGAGGCAATCGCAAGAGTATGCCAAGCAATTTCATCCGCTGAATAACGTAAAAAATAATCGTCATTAGTATGTTGCCAAGCTTTATCGATAATTTCATTAGCAATTCCCAGTTTAATTAGCTCATTTTTGGCTTCTAGTTTGTTTTCACGGATTCGATCAGTCAATGCGACAGGATTCTGCAGGCCTTGTTTTAAAGCCTTGTGCGTTACTGAATACAATTCATTAAGCAAGGAATTTTTCCAGGCATTCCAGAGTTCTGGGTTAGTGGCTCTAATATCAGCGACTGTGAGTAAGTACAAATGATTTAGGTATTCAATACTACCCACTTTTTGAGCAAATTCATGAATGACATCGGGGTCACTAATGTCTTTTCGTTGAGCTGTCATAGACATAATCAAGTGGCTTTTAACTAACCAACTCACTAACTCAGTATCGTGAGTAGAAAAATCATGTTGAATACAAAACGTGCGGGCGATATTTTCTCCAATTATAGAGTGATCACCGTTTAAGCCTTTAGCAATATCGTGAAAAAGAGCAGCAATATAAAGTACTTCTGGCTTTTCAATTTGTTTAAAAATAGTATTGCACAAAGGAAACTCATTTTTATGTACTTCTAATGCGAAACGACGTAAATTGCGAATAACAAATAAAGTGTGTTCATCGACCGTATAAATATGAAATAGGTCATATTGCATGCGCGCAACGATGTTTGTAAAGCTAGGAAGATAAGCTGCTAGAATGCCATAACGATTCATTCGTCTTAATTCATGAGTTAAGCCACGAGGTCGACGAAATATTTCTATAAATAATTGATTGGCTTTTTTGTTATTTCTAAAGTCAGAATCGATTAGATTGAGGTTTTTTCGAATTAGACGGAGCGTATTAGCACGTATGCCGATCAATGATGGATTGAGTTGAAGTAGCAAAAAAACTTCTAGCAAAGCGAGTGGATACTGCTCAAACAAGTCGTTGTTGACAGCTTCAATATAACCATTAATGGCAACAAATTTATCATTAATAGGAATGGTTTTGCTAGCCGTTTCTCCAGTAATAAAACGTTCATTAAAGAGCTGTAATAACATTTCATTAAGTCGCTCCAATCCTTGCACAGTTTTAAAATAAAACTGCATGAACTGTTCGACGTCTTCATTGTGTCCCTGATTTTCTGAACTAAAACCAAACAATTCCGCCAGTTCATGTTGATAGTCAAAAATAATCCTGTTTTCAGCGCGGTTAGTTAATAAGTGCAGTGCATAACGAATTCTCCAAAGTACATCACGCGCAGAGATAAGTTCTGCATATTCAGATTCAGGTAAGAAATCGTATTTAATGAGTTCTTTAAGTGTTGACGAATTGTAATGCCTCTTAAAGACCCAAGCGATAACTTGCATATCCCGCAAGCCTCCAGGTCCTTCTTTGATATTAGGTTCTAAGTTATAAGCCGTCTCATGGAATTTTGCATAACGAAGGCGCTGTTCTTCCATTTTGGCTGCAAAAAATTGATCAGATGGCCATATTTTATCAGGCCTAATAAGTAGCTTTAGTTCTTCATAGAGCGCTGGTGATCCGGCAATCAAACTAATTTCCATTAGGCTGGTAATAATCGTTTGATCATTAATGGCCGCAGTAACACATTCGTCGATAGTGCGAACGCTATGGCCTGGTTTAAGACCTATATCCCATAGGAAAGTGAATAGATTGCTTAACTTTTCTTGATAAGGATGTGTATCTTCTGAGTCAAGCAGAATAATGATATCTATATCTGAGTGCGGAAACAATTCTCTCCTGCCAAAGCCACCTACCGCACATAAACTTAATTGTTTTGAGTGTGATCCTAAAAAATGTTCCCAACAAACACTTAAGATCAGATCAATAAAATCTGATTTTTCTTTAAGAAGATTAGAGACGGATCGATGAGGATTAAATTTTAATTTTAACTCAATATCCTTTTGTTTAAGTAAACCTTTGAAATGCATTAAGCAGTCTGGTTTTTCAAAAATACTAATGTTGATATATTTATTCAATGTAATCACGCTCTTCTTTACGTAAAGTCAGAATTTCATAGCCGACACTTGTCACTAAAATGGTGTGTTCAAATTGTGCGGATAGGCTTCGATCTTTGGTAACTGCTGTCCAGCCATCTGATAGTACTTTAACATCTTTTTTACCTAAATTTATCATAGGTTCAATGGTAATGATCATACCTTCTTCAAGTTCTAATCCACTGCCGGCCTTTCCATAATGTAACACTTGCGGTTCTTCGTGAAATTTTTTCCCAATACCATGTCCGCAAAAGTCTCTAACAACTGAATAGCGATTAGATTCGGCATGTGTTTGAATGGCATGACCAATATCACCTAGTTTTGCCCCTGCCTTTACTTGCTTAATGCCTAGGAACATAGCTTCTTCAGTTATTTTAATAAGACGTTTAGCATGAGGACTGACTTCTCCAATACAAAACATTTTGCTCGTATCTCCATGGTATTCGTCTTTGATAACTGTAATATCGATATTTACGATATCGCCTGACTTTAGTTTTTTATCGCAAGGAATGCCGTGACAAACGGTTTGATTAATTGATGTGCAGATTGATTTTGGAAAGCCATGGTAATTGAGAGGAGCAGGGATAGCATCCTGAATATTGACAATGTAATCGTGGCAAATTTGGTCGAGCTCGTTTGTTGTTACACCTGGTACAACAAACGGTTCTATCATTTCTAAAACATCGGCTGCCAATTTGCCGGCAATACGCATTTTTTCAATTTCACTGGGGGTTTTTATGATGATGCTCATAGGCGTTAGTTAGGTTGGTGTAAGGAATTAAGGTTCAAGTGGTCAATTTTTTGCCTTGCACCTATAAATGCAGTGATTTTAACAGAGGTTTGCTTGTTGTAAAGTGTAAATTATGGTATAAAGTTAAGTTCATTTTTGTAAAAATACTCACGCTTATCGTCACGTTTGATAGGGTGCTGACTTCTTAAGTGAAGTTGGTTATCAATCGGGATAGGCGGAGGCACAACCCACTCGGAATATAAATTCCGATTTTAAAACTTAGGAGAAATAAATGGCAGCAGTATCCATGCGTCAAATGCTTGAAGCGGGTGTTCACTTTGGACATCAGACTCGTTATTGGAATCCAAAAATGGAGACATATCTTTTTGGGGCTCGTAACAAAATCCATATTATTAATTTGGAAAAAACGCTTCCAATGTTTAATGATGCTATGAATTATCTGGGTCAGATGACAGCAAACAAAGGGACGATTTTGTTTGTAGGTACTAAAAAGTCGGCACGTAAAGTGGTTGCAGAGCAAGCAACTTTATGTGGTATGCCTTACGTTAACCATCGTTGGTTAGGTGGCATGATGACAAACTTTAAAACGATTAAAAAATCGATAAATCGCCTTAAAGAATTAGAAGCCATGAAAGCTGACGGTACTCTTTATCAACGTTTCGGCAAGAAAGAAGCGCTAGGTATGGAGCGTGAACTTGAAAAATTAGAACGCAGTCTTGGCGGTATTAAAGATATGAAAGGCGTTCCTGATGTGATTTTTGTACTTGACGTTGGCTATGAAAAAAATGCCATCAGCGAAGCAAAAAAATTAGGGATTCCAGTCGTTGGAATTGTTGATTCTAATAATTCACCTGAAAAAATTGATTACATTATACCTGGTAACGACGATTCTATTCGTGCAGTTAAACTTTACTGTGAAAGTGTGTCTTCAGCAGTTTTGGAAGCTAAAGGTGCAACCTTAAGCTTATCAGCAAAGCCTGATGACTTTGTTGAGGAAGCGGCGACTGCAACAAATTAATCATAAATTTAACCTTTAATATATTTTGTAGAGGTTAAATGTTAAATTAGGCAAAAAAAACGCCTCCTTTTGGGGGCGTTTTTATAGTGATGATATATTGAGGAAATACAGAAATGAGTATTACAATTAGTGCAGGAATGGTTAAGGAACTACGTGAAAGAACAGGCTCCGGTATGATGGAGTGCAAAAAAGCGTTAGTTGAAGCCAATGGTGACATGGAATTAGCGATTGAAAACATGCGTAAAGCGGGTTTAGCTAAAGCTGATAAAAAATCAGGTCGTATCGCAGCTGAAGGTATTATCGGCGTTAAAGTAAGTGACGATGGTAAAGCAGTTGCAATTGTTGATATAAATTGTGAAACTGATTTTGTTGCTAAAGCGGATGGCTTTGTCAATTTTGTAAATAGTGTAACTACTGCTTTATTGAATGCAGATAATATTAATTCAGAAGAAGATTTGTTGGCTATGCCTTTGGAAGATGGGGTGACTGTTGACGAAATACGTCGCGGCCTCATTTCAACTTTAGGAGAAAATATTACTGTCAGACGTTTTGAAAAACTCAAAACAGCTGAAGGTGGTACAGCCTGCTATTTGCACGGAAGCAAGATTGGAGTAATCGTTGAATTGGCTGCTCATGACGCTGAATTAGGAAAAGATATTGCTATGCACATCGCAGCTAGCAAACCTGCTTATGTGTCTGAAGAGCATGTTCCCTCAGACATTATTGAAAAAGAAAAAGAAATTTTCCGTGCTTTATCAGCAGAAAGCGGTAAGCCAGCAGATATCATTGAAAAAATGATTGCTGGACAGATTAGAAAGTTTTTAGCTGAAGTGACTTTATTGGGTCAACCTTTTATCAAAGATGATAAAGTAACTGTCGGTAAATTAGTCGAATCAAAAGGCAACAAAGCTATTCGTTTTACCCGTTTTGAAGTGGGCGAAGGTATAGAGAAAAAAGAAGAAAACTTTGCCGAAGAAGTAATGGCACAAGTAAGAGGAATTTAAGGCAATCTGATCTGGGTCACTATTTTTTATGTTGTTTAGTGACCCATTTCACATATCTATAATTGTTGGATATAAATAACCAACCAAAAATTTTGAGCCCGATAATATTATGAATAAACCAATTTACCAAAGAATTTTGCTTAAATTGAGCGGCGAGGCTTTAATGAGTGAGACAGGTGGTAGTATTGATTCTGATATTATTAAACGTTTGGCTACTGAAATCAAAGAGCTGTGTCAATTAGGCGTTCAGGTAGGTTTAGTGATCGGTGGTGGCAATATTCTAAGAGGTGCTGAAAAGGCTGCTGAAGGCTTAGATAGAGTTACCAGTGACCAAATGGGGATGTTGGCTACTGTTATCAATGCCTTGGCAATGCAAGACGCTTTAGAGTCTCATGGTCAACAGGTCAGAGTTATGTCAGCACTTAAAATCAATCAGGTCTGTGAAGATTACATTCGTCGTCGAGCTGTTCGACATTTAGAAAAAGGTCGTGTGGTTGTGTTTGCCGCAGGTACAGGTAATCCATTTTTCACTACCGACTCGGCTGCCAGTTTAAGAGCCATCGAAATAAACGCAGAGTTAATGATTAAGGCGACTAAAGTAAAAGGCGTTTATTCAGCTGATCCTGAAAAGGTTAAAGATGCAGTGTTTTATCCTCGATTAACCTATGATGAGGCGCTAGATCAGCGTCTTAATGTTATGGATACGACTGCATTAGTATTATGTAGGGATAACAATGTGCCGATGCGAGTAATGAATATTTTTGAACAAGGCGCTGTCATGAGATTAATGATGGGCGAAGAGATTGGCTCACTTATAGAGCGAGGAACAAATTGATGATTAGTGATATTCAACAAGATGCAGCAACCCGAATGGGTAAAAGCATTGAATCTTTAAAACATGAATTTTCAAAAATCAGGACGGGCAGGGCTCATCCTAGTTTATTAGATCAAATTAACGTGACTTACTATGGTACCGAGTCGTCTTTGTCTCAAGTAGCCAATATAGCCGTTGAAGATGCCCGCACCCTTACCATTACACCTTGGGAAAAGGGGATGGTACAGGCTATTGAAAAAGCGATTTTAAAGTCAGATCTTGGATTGAATCCAGCAACAAATGGAATGACTATTCGTATACCATTACCCGCACTGACAGAAGAACGTCGACGTTCTTTAGTTAAAGTGGTAAAGAATGAATCCGAAAATGGACGTGTAGCTATTAGAAATATTCGTCGCGATGCCAATTCAGAAATAAAAGAAGCCTTGAAAGAAAAATTGATTTCAGAAGATGAAGCACGAGTAGCAGAAGAAAAAATACAAAAAATAACAGATCAGTATGTTAAAGAAGTTGAAAAACTACTCGAAGCTAAAGAGGCAGATCTTTTATCTATTTAATGGATAGTAATAATGCCTAACAAATCGCAGGAATTCCAGTCGGATATTAATCCCCGTCATATTGCCATCATTATGGATGGTAATGGTCGTTGGGCGCAAAAAAGATTTATGCCTAGAGCCATTGGGCACAGGGCTGGTGTAAAAACTGTCAAAAAAATTACCGAATATTGTGCTAAAAGCAGTGTTGAGGTTTTGACTCTGTTTGCTTTTAGTAGTGAAAACTGGCGTAGACCAGAATCTGAAGTTAAGCTATTAATGGCGCTTTTTATGTCATCACTGCAAAGAGAGATTGACAAGCTTCATACAAATAATATTCGCCTGCGATTTATTGGGGATAGATCCGCATTTCCTGAGAGTTTGCAGAAAAAAATGATAGAGAGTGAGATACAGACTCAAGCCAATACCGCATTGACATTAGTTATTGCCGTTAATTACGGTGGACATTGGGATATGTGTCAGGCATTCAAGAAAATAGCTGAAAACATAGCGACGGGGGCTTTAGACAAGCAAGATATCAATGAGCAGTTGATTGAGCAACATCTATCCACGGCAGGCTTACCAGACCCAGATTTATTTATAAGAACCGGTGGGGAGCAAAGAGTTAGCAATTTTCTATTATGGCAGTTAGCCTACACAGAGATGTATTTTACAACAACACTTTGGCCGGACTTTGACCAAAACTCCCTTGAAGACGCTATCAAGAGCTTTAAAGGTCGGCAACGACGCTTTGGACACACCAGTGAACAAGTTCTTAATAAATTAGTCTCTTTATAACTTTATTACCTAATAGCTTACAAAAATGTTACTAAAACGAATTATTACAGCATCAGTTCTAGCTACCCTGATTGCGCTAGCAGTATTCAAACTACCCATAGAACTTTTTTCATTGTTAATTGGTGTAATTACTCTATTAGCTGCATGGGAATGGACTAACCTTGCAGGCATTTCGGCTCTATATAAACGTATATTGTTTTTAGTGCTATTAATTGTACCTATGCTAGGTATTCATTTCTGGACACAAATTCTTGAGCTTATTGCCCAACTTACTGATTGGCCAGATGTAAGAGACTATTCTGGAATTCTGGAATGGTTTGTTATAGCGCCGGTTTTATTTTGGGTGTTGGTGATGATTTTAATCAGAAATGCACCTACAGGCGTATTAAACCTGCAACTAAAAACGCACTACAAAGGCTTGATAGGTTGGTTTATTTTATTGTCAGCTTGGATGTTCTTGTCAAGATTACGATCTTTTTATGGTGCAGAAATGACCATGTATTTTTTGATTCTGATTTGGGTTGCCGATATTTCTGCATTCTTTGCTGGAAAAAAATGGGGTACAACCAAATTAGCACCAGAAATAAGCCCTGGGAAAACGATTGTAGGGATGTACGGTGCTTTAATTTCAGGGGTGGTCTGTGGCGCTATTTTAAGTGTGGGCTATCGATTTCAACTGATGATTGCTTCGGATTTTATTTTATTATCTGTGTTGACTGTTTTGATTTCTATTTATGGTGACCTATTCATTAGTGTTGTAAAGCGTCAACGCGGTGTCAAAGATAGTGGCACATTGTTGCCTGGGCATGGCGGTGTTTTAGATAGAATTGATAGTTTAATAGCTGCTATCCCTTTTTTCTATGGCTGTATATATTTCGTTTATAGGTTAGTTTCATGAAAGGGATCTGCATACTCGGTGCAACGGGTTCTATTGGTGTTAGTACTTTAGACGTAGTCGCTAGACATCCTAATCTATACAAAGTCATTGCCTTAACTGCAAATAACAATATTGACTTACTATACGAGCAATGCCTTGTGCATCATCCAGAGTATGCGGTTGTCGTTGATAAAACAAAAGCATTAGCTTTTTCAGAAAAAATTAAAGATTCTGTTATTGCTGACGTTAACGTGCTATCTGGAGCTGAGTCATTGGAGTTTGTATCAACCTTGGATAGCGTTGATTCAGTGATGGCTGCCATAGTTGGCGCAGCTGGTTTATTACCCAGTTTAGCCGCTGCGAAAGCGGGTAAAATTATTCTATTAGCCAATAAAGAAGCGCTAGTAATGTCTGGCGATATTTTTATGCAGGCAGTAGCAGATTCAGGCGCGCAGTTATTACCCATTGATAGTGAACATAATGCTATTTTTCAATGTATGCCTGCAGGTTACACATCAGGTATGCAAGCAAAACAGGCTAGACGGATTTTATTGACAGCATCAGGCGGACCGTTTCGTGAAATGCCGATTGAGCAATTGATTAATGTAACTCCCGCACAAGCCGTTGCTCATCCTAACTGGGATATGGGTAGAAAAATTTCTGTAGACTCAGCAACCATGATGAATAAAGGCCTCGAAATGATTGAAGCCTGTATTTTATTTGCGATGAGGCCAGATCAGATTCAAGTAGTCATTCATCCGCAAAGTATCATTCATTCAATGGTCGATTACATAGATGGGACGGTACTGGCGCAAATGGGTAACCCTGATATGCGCGTTCCTATTGCCTATTCAATGGCTTGGCCAGAACGCTTTGAATCAGGTGTGGAACCATTAAATATTTTTGACGTTAGACGCATGGACTTTGAAGAACCCAATTTAGAACGTTTTCCGTGTTTACGTCTTGCTTATAAAGCTATAAACCTGGGTGGAATAATACCTACTGTGTTAAATGCGGCCAATGAAATTGCTGTAGAGGCCTTTTTAAATGAACAAGTACGTTTCACAGATATTCCATTAATCATCGAACGTTGTATGGATCAATTTGAAGTAATACCAGCTGACACACTCGCTGTTATTTTAGAAGCCGATCAACAAGCCAGAGTAGTATCTAAACAAGTCATTTCTGAGCTGGCCCATTAATGGATTTACTTCATAAATTATTTTATTTCATTATCACTATTGGAGTACTGGTTTCATTTCATGAATTTGGTCATTTTTGGGTAGCTCGTAAAGTAGGTGTAAAAGTTATTCGCTTTTCAATAGGCTTTGGAAAAGTTTTATGGTCCTATCAAAAGAATCCTGAAACAACAGAATACGTGTTATCTGCAATTCCTCTCGGTGGCTATGTCAAGATGGTTGATGAGAGAGAAGATCCGGTTAAAGCTGAAGATTTAGCCTTTGCTTTCAATAAAAAGTCTATTTCAGCAAGAACAGCGATAGTGGCGGCTGGCCCACTATTTAATTTACTCCTTGCAGTTTTTTTATTTTGGGGGGCTTTAGTTATTGGCGAGACAGGAATAAAACCTATCATCGGTCAAGTAGGGCAGGGTACCCTAGCTTATAATGCAGGTTTTACGGAAGGCGATGAAATTATTTCAGTTAATGAAAAAATAACGCCAACCTGGACTGAAGCCATGAGTGTGATTATTGCCTCAGCATTAGAGAGCAATCAATCGATTACTGTTAACGTCAAAAATCTGGATGAAAAACAAAGCGTAAAAGTTATTACACTTTCTGAAGAAAGCACCAAGAATTCAGAATTACTTTATCAACAACTTGGCTTTAAGCCTTGGTCACCTCAATTAAAGCCTATCATAGGCAAAGTATTGCCGGATAGTGCTGCACTTGCTTCGGGCTTAAAAAAAGGTGATCTACTTATCAGCGCTAATGGAGTCCCCATTAATGAGTGGAAGCAATGGGTTGATATTGTTAGAGCCAACCCTGACATCTCTATCGACTTAAAAATAGAGCGTGATGGCGTACAAATTCCAATAAGTATTACGCCAAAAAGTGTTCAAGCTGAGCAAAAATCAGAAGGTAAAATTGGTGCTTCTGTTTATATTCCAGAAGAGTTAATCAAATCAGTCAGCGCCGAATATTCACTGAGTCCCTTGGATGCGATCCCGGTTGCTTTTGAAACGACCTGGTATTATTCCTCTTCAACATTAAAAATGATGAGTAAGATGTTAATAGGTAAAGCTTCTGTAGATAACTTAAGTGGCCCTATCAGTATTGCCCAATATGCTGGAGAATCAGCAGATATGGGGTTCGTCTCATTCATTAAGTTTATGGCTTTAGTGAGTGTTAGTCTTGGGGTTATTAATTTATTTCCTGTGCCTGTTCTCGATGGTGGACACTTAATGTTTTTTGCCTTAGAAGCTATTCTGAGAAAGCCTATCTCAGAAAAAATTCAGGGCTTTTTTCAGAAGGCAGGTATGGCTTTTCTCTTGGGATTAATGTCTTTAGCGATGTTTCTGGATATTCAGCGGTTATTCCACTGAGCAAAACTTAATAACATTCAATTGATATAAGACGATTTAATTATTTAAAATTATTCAAGGAAATATGAAATTCATGAAAAAAGTTATTATGATTATGGCAATAACCGTATTCGGATTAACGATGTCAGTTGCTAAAGCAGATGAAGTCGCTATTAGGCAATCAATCGCTAAATCAATGCCTTCTATTAAAGTTGATTCTGTAACCCCGTCAGTTGTTAAAGGTCTTTATGAGTTAACCATTGGTGCTAATCTCTATTACGTATCTGAAGATGGTAAATATTTATTACAAGGGCACTTAGTTGATATAGCAGCTAAAAAAGATTTAACTGAAGAAAAGCTAAATGAGGCAAGAAAATCAGCTATCCTAAAAATGGGGGTAGCTAACATGATTGTATTTAAGCCTAAAATAGCTAAATATACTGTAACTATTTTTACTGATATAGATTGCGGATATTGCCGTAAGTTACATTCTGAATTAGATCAGTATTTGGCACAAGGAATTACTATTCAATATATGTTCTTTCCTAGAGCTGGTAAAGATTCAGATTCTTATAATAAAGCAGTTTCTGTATGGTGTGCTAATGATCGTAACGCTGCATTAACCGCAGCTAAAAAGGATCAAAATATTCCAAGTAAAACGTGTGACAATCCTGTAGATAAACATATGCAATTAGCTGCTGAATTTGATGTCAAAGGCACACCAATGATTATCTCAGAAAATGGCAATGTTTATCCTGGATATTTACCAGCAACACAATTGGCTGCTGCATTAGAAAGTGAAAAATAAACATTGTTTGATAACGGCAATCAATGATTTGGCCAAGCGAGTGTTGTTGCTTTGCCAAGTCGATCATTAATTGCGTACCAGGCCTGAGTTTCTGGAGGCTGCTCTATCAGGATGATATCAAGTTCACGACTGTCTAAATCGCGTAATGAAGCGTATAAGGTTTGAGCATAGCTTTCGGCCTGCTCAGGCATGCAAAGTAAATGTAACCCTCTGTTTTCAGGTGGATTGTATTGATATGCGAGTAGGCCAATAGTTTTATTTTGAAGACAAAGTAACTTTATAATATCATCTAGCCTATCATATGGGCAAAGCATAGCTACAGTTAATGGAGCATAATGGACTGACATCATACCAGGAGCACGAACATCTGACAGGTTTGGCTGTACTTGGCTTTCCGCAATTCTGAGTTCTTCTTGTAAAACGGCTTCTATTTCTTGACGGGTAATATGGCCAGGTCTTAATAGTTTAGCCACATCTCCACTTAAATCTACTATTGTTGATTCTACTCCAACCCCGCAAACACCACCATCAAGAATCATGTCTACTGTGGATCCTAGTTCTTCTTCAACATGCGCTGCTTGAGTGGGGCTAATTCTGCAAAAACGATTCGCAGAGGGTGCTGCGATTCCTCCACCAAATACACTTAACAGCTGCAAAGCAACAGGATGATCCGGCATTCGTAATCCAACAGTATTTTGGCCACCGGTTACTTCAAGTGGTACCTCTGGTTTCTTATTTAAAATAATAGCAAGTGGGCCTGGCCAAAAATGATTAGCTAATTTAATTGCTGTATCAGGGATATTGAGGGCCCAGTCGCTTAGGTTATCAATACTAGAAATATGAACAATAAGAGGATGATCGGAAGGCCGCCCCTTAGCTTGAAATATTCGTTTGATCGCAATCGGGTTTGATGCGTCTGCTCCCAAACCATAGACAGTCTCAGTTGGAAATGCCACTAAACGACCTTGGCTCAGTAATTTAGCTGCCACTTTAATAGCAGCATCATCGGCAAAAATAGGTTTCATTTTATAAACTTAATAACTAGTGCTAGTAATGGCAGAAATAATAATTCAGCGAAACATCTTATCATATGATTTAAGTCTGCCGAAAATATACAATTCAGATATAACAGATATAGAGGAGACTTAAGTATATTTCAATTGCTGGGCTTGTTAATATAAGATTATTATCGAGTATATAAATTTCGTATAATGTATATTATGTTAAATTAATACTTGTAATTGTCAGCCACTATGTACACCATAAAAATCTTTATACCATTTAACAAAATTATTAATTCCATGTTCCAATTCGGTATTTGGTTTGTAACCTAAATCATCGACTAATTCAGATACATCCGCGTAAGTATCAGAAATATCTCCAGCTTGCAAAGGCATAAAATTTTTTATAGCTTGCTTGCCTAGGCATTTTTCTAGAGTTTCAATAAATGTAAGCAAATTAACAGGATTTTGATTGCCAATGTTATATATTTTGTACGGTGCTAAACTTGATCCAGAATCAGGTTTATTACCATCCCAAGAACTATTAGTTTTAGCCGGCTTATCGATAACTCTTATAACGCCTTCAACAATATCGTCTATATAGGTAAAATCTCTACGATGATTTCCATAATTGAATACATTTATTGGTTTGCCATCAAGAATATTACGAGTAAACATGAAAAGTGACATGTCTGGCCTTCCCCAAGGCCCATATACCGTAAAAAACCTTAGGCCAGTAGTGGGAATATCATAAAGATGACTATAAGTATGAGCCATCAATTCATTTGATTTTTTACTCGCAGCATACAATGAAACTGGATGGTCTACATTATCATGGATAGAAAAAGGTATTTTGGTATTAGCACCATAAACTGAACTGGAAGAGGCATAAACTAAATGCTTAACATCATGATATCTACAACCCTCTAATATATTAACAAATCCAACAATATTTGAATTTATGTAAGCATGAGGATTTGTTATTGAATATCTAACCCCAGCCTGAGCAGCAAGGTGCATCACTTTATGAAATTTTTCCCTAGCAAAAAGTGA
The DNA here is from genome assembly GCA_903859415.1 of uncultured Methylococcaceae bacterium. Lineage (GTDB taxonomy): Bacteria > Pseudomonadota > Gammaproteobacteria > Methylococcales > Methylomonadaceae > Methylobacter_C. The sequence goes on along the minus strand of CAIOMN010000055.1, from coordinate 28,482 downwards.
TTCGATTTCAGATCTTTCTGATATATCTAACTTTAAAAACTTAAAGCTTTTAAAAACATTTAAGTTTTCTAATCTGGCAAGTTTTAAATTTATATCATAATAATCATTAATGTTATCTATCCCAATAACCTCATCACCTCGTTCTAATAAACGTAATGCAAGAGCTGAACCAATAAAACCAGCAACTCCTGTTACTAAAACTTTCAACTTTCACTCCTAAATAAAAATACAATATGGATCAATTCACCATAATCTCGCCAATTAACGCCCCAAGACTCATTTGTTGCTTAAGGCTCTATCTTTAAGAATCATAGCTGCATCATGAACAGATTCAGATAATGTTGGACGCGCGTGGATAGTTCTTGCCAAGTCTTCACTGCTGGCAGAAAACTCCATGGCTAATACCGCTTCTGCTATGAGTTCTGATGCTTGCGTAGCGATAATATGCACACCTAAAATTTTGTCAGTCTCTGCATGAGCGATTATTTTAACCATACCCTCAGTTTTATCCATCGCTAAAGCCCTGACTGTTGAATTCAATGGAAAAATTCCAACTTTTATAGGTTCACCAGCAGCACGTAATGCTTGTTCATTCTGACCAACCCAGGCAATCTCTGGTTCAGTATAAATAACGCTGGGCATATTATCGTAGTTGATTGGATTGTTTAATCCAGCGATGAACTCTGCGACAAAGACACCTTCTTCTATCCCTTTATGAGCCAACATTGGTCCAAGCAAAGTTAGATCACCTACAGCATAAACACCAGGCAAATTTGTTCGACAATTCTCATCAACATACACATAACCATTATCATCTAACAATAAATTAGCTTCAGGGGCGGCTAGGTCTGCAGTGTTGGGTTTTCGCCCGCAAGCAACGATTAGTTTATCAATGCGTAGCGTGTGTGTTCCATCCTGATCTTGATACTCAAGGGTAACTTTTTTGTTACCTTTTTTTGCAGACGTTACTCTAGCTCCCAAGCGTAAATCAAAACCTTGACTCTGGTATATGCGATAAGCCTCACCAGAAATTTGCTGATCCAGTAAAGATAAAAAGTTCTCTTGAGCTTCGAGTAATACAGTTTCTGCCCCCAACCTATTCCATATACTTGCTAACTCAAGCCCTACTACTCCAGCACCAATAATTGCCAATTTTTTGGGTACAACTTCTAAATTTAAAGCAGTCTTAGAATCAATGATAAACTCATTATCTATTGTTGCGCAGGATAATTTAATTGGTTTTGAGCCAGAAGCCAGAACAATATGTGTCGCACTTAATGAAGACTTTAAATGAGTGTCTTCTGTTGTTATCTCGACTTGACGATCGCTTAAAAGTCGAGCTTTTGCAATGATGTGATCTACCTTATGATGTGCAAATAGCCCAACCATTTTAAGGCTAATGTCTTCGATGATTTTATCTTTTCGTCCAATCACCTTAGGCATATCAATTGATATATTCTCTGCTCTTATACCATGCGTTGCCGCTTCATGAGTAATTTGATAATACAATTTTGCGGAGTCTAATAATGTCATTGAAGCGACACCACCAGTATTTAGGTGAGAACCACCTAACCTTCCTAAATTGTTTTTATCACGTTTATTATCAATACAAGCAGTTTTTAATCCCAGTTGAGCACAACGAACTGCACTCGCAAAGCCAGCCGGGCCTGCGCCAATTACAATGACATCATAATGAGTTTGCTTTTTTAGCATAAATTTATATGTTAAGTAAAAGATGAGCAGGAGCTTCCAAGCATTCTTTAATAGTAACTAAAAATTGTACGGCTTCTCGGCCATCTACTAAGCGATGATCGTAAGATAAAGCAAGATACATAATGGGTCTGATAACGATTTGACCATTTTCAACCACAGGCCGTTCTTTAATCGCATGCATACCTAAAATAGCACACTGAGGCGGATTAAGTATCGGAGTTGAAAGCATTGAACCAAAAACTCCACCGTTGGTAATCGTAAAAGTACCACCTTTTAAATCATCATAGCTTAAAGTACCAGCCCTCGCCTTTTCTCCAAACGATGCAATACTTTTTTCAATACCTGCAAAATCAAGTTGATCAGCATCATGCAATACAGGCACAATTAATCCTCTTGGCGTGCTTACGGCAATACCTAAATCATAATAGCCATGGTAAATGATGTCACTCCCATCAATTGATGCATTGATGGCTGGGAAATGTTTTAACGCTTCGATGGAAGCTTTAACAAAAAAGGACATAAAGCCTAATTTAACGGCATGTTTTTGTTCAAAACGAGTTTTATATTGATTGCGAAGATCTATGACGTTTTGCATATTGACTTCATTAAAAGTCGTTAACATCGCAGCATTTTGTTGCGCTTGTAACAAACGTTCAGCTACTTTTGCTCTTAAGCGTGTCATAGCAACACGTTGTTCAGGTCGCAAACCGGCGACGGTGCCAGGAGAATCTAATGGTGTTTCTACGGCAGGTTTTGGAACACTTACAGTCTTTTCTGTCTCTGCAATAACTTTTTGTGTTGTAGTCGCAACCACTACAAGTGGGGATGTTGATTTGTTTATGTGTTCTAAAACATCTGCCTTAGTTAACCGTCCGCTTTTCCCAGTGCCGCTGATCTGGGAAGGATCTAATGCATTTTCATTGATCAAACGGCGAACAGATGGGCTTAGTGGCATGTCCTCATCATTATTTGTGCTGTTAATGGAGATTGATTCACTCTCATTTGAGACAACTTGTTTAATATTACCTACTTCGACAATGGCTAGCAACTCACCACTAGTAACAATCGCACCGCTTTCTTTAAGAATTTGACCAAGGATACCTGACTCAGGTGCGGTCACTTCAAGTACAACTTTATCAGTTTCAAGATCAACAAGGTTTTCGTTTTTATTGACGAAATCTCCAGCTTGTTTGTGCCAGTTAATTAATGTGGCGTCAGAAACAGATTCGGGTAGGTTGGGAACTAGGACTTCAATGCTCATGTTATTTTCCTGAAGGATTGCCATATAAAGCTGCTTGTACGACAGCTTTTTGTTGTTCTATGTGAACGTGAAACTTGCCAACTGCAGGCGCTGCAGATGCATCACGACCCGCATAAGTGACACTAATGTTTGCTGATACATTATCTGTAAAGTGGTGCTTGGTTTGGTACCAGGCGCCTTGGTTTTTAGGCTCTTCCTGACACCAAATAAACTCTTTTAAATTAGGATAACTTGCTAATTCTGCTTTAAGTAATTTTTCTGGGAAAGGATAAATCTGTTCAAGACGTGCAACGGCAACATGCTCAAGCTTATTTTCGTTTCGTGCTTCCAGTAAATCATAATAAACTTTGCCTGCGCATAAAATAAAACGAGTTACTTTCTTTGGGTTTAGTTTATCTTGTTCTCCAATAACGGGTAGAAAATGACCCGCGGTAAGATCCTCAAGTGTCGAAACAGCCAATTTATGTCGAAGCAAGCTTTTAGGACTCATTACAATCAGTGGCTTACGATAAGGGCGAATTATTTGTCGACGTAATAAATGAAATATCTGTGCAGGTGTAGTTGGATTACAAACTTGAATATTATGTTCCGCACATAACTGCAAATAACGCTCCAATCTTGCAGACGAATGCTCTGGCCCCTGCCCTTCAAAACCATGAGGTAACAACATGACCAATCCACATAAACGCCCCCATTTTGTTTCTCCTGAGCTTATAAACTGATCAATAACCACCTGTGCACCATTAGCAAAGTCGCCGAATTGCGCTTCCCAAATGACTAAAGTATTCGGTGTTGTTGTACTGTATCCATATTCAAAGCCAAGCACTCCAGACTCTGATAAAAGTGAGTCGAAAATTTGAGCGCTAGCCTGCTCTTTATCTAAATGTTTAATGGGAGTATAGGTTTTATTATTAATTTGATTATGTAACACAGCATGACGATGTACAAACGTTCCTCGCCCCACATCTTGCCCAGTTAAGCGAATAGAATGACCTTCTAAAAGAAGGCTCGCGTAGGCCAAATTTTCGGCAAATCCCCAATCAAGAGGTAATGCACCAGCAGCCATTTTACGACGATTTTCCATCACTTTCGCCACTCTAGGATGCAACTCAAAGCCAGCGGGCAATCTTTGCATTCTATCGTTGCAAAACCGCAAATAGTCCAAAGAAATAGCTGTCTTACAGGGGATGTCCCAATGTTTATTGAGAAACTTATTCCATTGATTGGTATAAGAATAACTTGGATTATTCATCACTGGCCTTGAAACAACTTGACCTTCTTCAAGAAGTTTTTGATAGTCCTGTTCCATTTCAACCGATTGATGAGAACTAAGAATACCTTCACTGATTAATTTCTGAGCATAAAGTTTCCGAGTTGTTTTATGTTTGCGGATTTTTTTATACATGACGGGTTGAGTCGTTGCAGGCTCATCCGCTTCATTGTGTCCGAGACGACGATAGCAAATAAGATCAATAACAACATCTTTATTAAAAGTCATTCTGTAATCAAGCGCTAATCGGGTTACAAAAATGACCGCTTCTGGATCATCACCGTTAACATGGAAAACAGGTGCCTGGATCATACTGGCAACATCTGTACAATAAAATGTTGATCTTGCATCCAAGGGATTGCTAGTCGTAAAACCAATTTGATTATTAATGACGATATGTACAGTACCTCCCGTATAAAATGCTCGAGTCTGAGACATATTTAAAGATTCCATCACAATGCCCTGTCCCGCAAATGCAGCATCACCATGAATCAAAACAGGAACGACGATACTCACACCCTCTTCGCCAGCTCGATCTTGACGAGCTTTTACTGAACCCTCAACCACTGGATTAATAATCTCTAGATGTGATGGATTAAAGGCTAGTGTTAAATGTACGGGTCCTCCAGGTGTTGATACATCCGATGAAAAACCCATGTGATATTTTACATCGCCTGAGCGAGCACCAGGCAATAAGGTAGAGGTTCCCGCAAATTCATCAAACAAAGTTGCTGGGCTTTTGCCTAAGATATTAACGAGAACATTTAATCGACCTCGATGTGCCATCCCTATAACAATCTCTTTTACGCCCTTTTGTCCTGATAATTGTATAAGTTCATCAAGGATTGGAATAAGCGATTCACCTCCTTCAAGTGAGAACCGTTTTTGCCCCACAAATCGGTGGTGTAAATAACTTTCAATACCCTCAGCTGAGGTTAAAAGTTTTAATAACCAGTGTTTTTTCTCTGCATCCAGATTTAGCTTGGCTTGAGTCGTTTCAAGTCGGTTGATCAACCAGCGTCTAATTTGCGTATCAGCAATGTGCATATATTCAGAACCAATACTGCCGCAATAAATCGCTTTTAAATTTGCAATGATATTACGTAAGGGTAAGCGATCAACACCCCCAACAAGAGCACCGGTGTCAAAAAGTGTATCCATATCAAGTTCAGAAAGACCATAATATGAAGGGTCCATGTCTGCTTGTGGTTGCACACTTTTACCGAGTGGATTATTGTTAGCGATTTGATGCCCCCGCACCCGATAATGATTAATTAATCGAGAAACAGCCGCCTGTTTTTTTACACTTTCTTCAGTAAATCCCTGTAACTTAGCCAATCTTCCAGGAGATTTAATAGCAAGTTGTGCAAAACGTTCAACAATCGGACCGTGAGGAGTTTCATAAGAAGCTCCCTGTTGAATTTCTTTGAATTTTTTTTGCCAACTTGATTCAACTGACTCAGGATCTTCCAAAAACCGTTCATATAATTCTTCAATAAAACTGGCATTACTGCCTTGTAATGATGAAGAGTCTTGAAAAAGTTGAATCAGGTTACTCATTAGGGATGTCCAGTTATTCTAAGGGGTATATTTATATATTTAAGTCTTGACAAAGTTTCTTGCCAATATTTTCAGAAAAAACCATTCGCTAATTGCTTAAGCGCGTTAATTGCTGGTATGAAGGATACTATATTAACTATATTGATGTCATTGCTAAAAGTAATAAATACATTATAAACACATTGTTGACTAATATAAGCGTTCAAAAACATTATTACAGCCAAATATGGCCAAAAAGCAATAATATTTAAACTTGATGCTTACAAAAAAGCCCCATCAAGGGACTTTTTTGTTATCGAAAGATTTTATGTGTGACTTATACCCGAAGCGATTCTTTGTTCTCTTTTTTCGCTTGATTTTTCAATCTTTGAAAACACTCTCAGTATATCTGTTGCGGACAATATTCCTACCAATTTGTTATCTTTATCGACTACAGGTAAAGCCCCTATTTTATGATCCGCCATCAACGCAGCTGCTTCAGACACATAAGTATCGGGATTAACTGTAATAACACCTCTGCGCATGATATGTTGAACCTTTTGTGGCACAACGTGCAACTCTGCCGAATTTTTTTCAGTGGCAGGCTCAATAGCATTAGAATTATTTTTTGGCCCGAGCGCCTTATATAAATCTCTGTCGGAAACAATAGCAATAACTTTGCCTTTTTCGACGACTGGCAGGTGACGAACTTTTTCATAATGAATTAAAAAAAAGACTCGATCAATCAAATCGTGTTGCTCTACAGTAAATACTTTTGTCTTCATTAAATCTTCTACACGCATACTTTATTCTCCTCAATGCTAATTAACTGTATAAGGGTAGAGAAATAATTACATTTTTACAAGTGATTAAACATGTTGTGTTATAAAATAAGCATCCATATTTTATGTTTGGACATAAAAGCGAACAGTTTTATTTTTTGTAGCTACATAACTACTTGTAATAATTATATAACACGGGTTTTGTCGGCACACTTGGAGTCATTATATGCGCATCATCTTATTAGGAAGTCCTGGGTCTGGAAAAGGTACCCAGGCTCAATTCATTACGGAAAAGTATTCTATTCCCCAAATATCAACCGGTGACATGTTACGGGCAGCGGTTCGTGATGGAACACCACTTGGAATTGAAGCAAAAAAAATAATGGATGTGGGTGGCTTAGTATCTGATGATTTGATTTTAGGGTTAATAAAAGAACGTGTTACTTTGCCTGATTGCGCTAATGGCTTTTTACTTGACGGTTTTCCCAGAACTATTGCTCAAGCTCAAGGACTGAGGGACATGGGCGTAAAGATCGATCACGTGATTGAAATTAATGTTGCAGATGAAGAAATCGTAACACGTATAGAAGGTAGACGGGTACATCCAAAATCAGGCCGTACTTATCACATTAAGTTTAATGCGCCAAAAGTTGAAGGGGTTGACGATGTAACAGGTGAACCATTGATTCAACGTGATGACGATAAAGAAGAAACAGTGCGTAAAAGACTCGCTATTTATCATGACCAAACCAAACCACTCGTTAATTTTTACTCAGCTCCGGAGCAACAAGTGAAGTTTGATTCAATTTCAGGTGTTGGCACTGTCGATGAAATTACCACCAAAGTTTTTGCAATCCTCGGGTGATTTCATAAGGTTAAGACGGCTTGCCGATTTTATCTATCTAGGCATTGAGTATTTTACATTTTGCTAATTTTAATTCCATGAGCTTTTTTGCAAAAGCATAATCTTAGCTTAAATAATAATGTCTTTATTTAAATTTTAATAAATAGGTATCAATAAATGAGTAAAGTTTATAACGTCGCGGTTGTTGGTGCGACGGGTGCAGTTGGTGAAGCTATGTTATCCATTTTGGAAGAACGTAATTTTCCAGTCGGTGAAGTATACGCCTTAGCAAGTAGCAATTCAGTGGGCAAACGAATTCCTTTTAAAGGTGGCTCTTTAAGAGTAGAAGACTTGGCGACTTTTGACTTTTCAAAAGCACAAATTGGTTTGTTTTCGCCGGGCGCGTCAGTATCCGAAATATATGCACCTATAGCAGCGGCGGCTGGTTGTATCGTAATTGATAATACCTCACAATTTCGATATGAAGATGACATACCTCTTGTCGTTCCAGAAGTTAATCCTGAAAAAATAGCCGATTACAAAAATCGGGGGATCATAGCAAACCCCAATTGTTCTACTATTCAAATGTTAGTTGCATTAAAACCCATACATAAAGCAGTGGGCATTAGTAGAATAAATGTATGTACCTATCAGGCTGTTTCAGGTACTGGTAAAGAAGCGATTGAAGAACTAGGCAAACAAACTCTTAACCTTCTTAATCTGCAACCTATTTCTGCAACCGTATATCCAAAACAAATCGCGTTTAATGTGTTACCGCAAATTGATGTATTCATGGAAAATGGTTATACCAAGGAAGAAATGAAAATGGTTTGGGAAACTAAAAAGATATTGGGTGATGACAATATTCTAGTTAATGCAACTGCCGCCAGAGTTCCTGTTTTTTATGGCCATTCAGAAGCCATACATATTGAAACCCGTGCAAAAATTACTGCTGAAGAAGTACGTGCGTTACTGGAAAATGCACCGGGTGTCACGGTTATAGATGATCGAATCAATGGTGGCTATCCAACTGCAGTGACAGATTCATCAGGTCATGACGACGTGTTTGTTGGTCGTATCAGGGAAGATATATCACATCCACAAGGTATTGATTTATGGGTTGTGAGTGATAATGTGAGAAAGGGAGCTGCTTTAAATAGCGTACAAATTGCTGAAGTACTTATAAAAGACTATATTTAACCATTCAGAACAAGCCTAGGCTTCCCATTAGCCAACAAAGGGTTGCCTCGGCTTAACACCTAATTACAAAAAACTGCTCGTTATTTTGGGTAATCTTAATAATATCGGGCTTTATATTTTTCTGGCGCTTGTCCTCGTATTATTATGTTTGGACAGTATTTTAATTTTTTTTGTTGAAGAATTGAGAGTAATTCTAGGGACTGAGGTGATTCATGGATTTGATGTTATAGTTAAAGCCTTTACTATATTTTTCCCCTGAATAGTGGTGATAATCAACCTTAGAAAGTATAACCCATCACGATTATTTAATACCCCCTATGCTCAAAATCTATATCAGTAAACTGCTGCTTCCACTACTGGTACTACTGACTGGTTTTACTATTACCTATTATATACAACGGCAAGCACTTAATACCGCCCACCAAAGTCACCAAAATAACTTCGATTATCAGACAAGAGAGATCACACTCCGCATTGAGCAGCGACTAGCCGCCTATGAACAGGTCCTGATTGGGACCAAAGGTCTATTTGCTTCGTCGAAAGTGGTTACCAGAGAAGAGTTTCGTAACTATATAAAAAATCTGAATTTAGAGAATCTTTTTCCTGGTATTCAAGGTGTTGGTTTTTCACTCATTATTCAGCCTTCAGAAAAAGCCAAACATATTCAAACCATCCAAAAAGAAGGTTACCCAAACTACACAATACGGCCAGAAGGTGAGCGTGACCTTTACACCTCAATCATCTATCTGGAACCCTTCACAGGCCGTAACTTGCGAGCCTTTGGTTATGACATGTATTCAGAGTCCGTTCGTCGTAGTGCTTTGGAACAAGCACGTGATTTTGACAAAGTGACTATATCAGGTAGGGTTAAACTATTGCAAGAAACCGAGCAACAGGTTCAGGCCGGTTTTTTGATGTATATACCGTTTTACCGTAATGACCGCCCTCATGCCACTTTACAGGAACGCAGGACTAACATTATCGGCTGGGTTTATGCACCCTTCAGGATGGATGACCTGATGCTCGGTATACTTGGAGAGCAAAACCAAAACCTTGATCTCAAAATATACGATGGTGACGCTTCCACACCAGAAACTTTAATGACCCATATTGAAAATGCCCTTTCCCAGCCGCTAAATGATACAGCGCACTTTCGATTTTCTCAGAAAATTGAATTCGCTGGACATATCTGGACTATCGCCCTACGTTCTTTGCCGGTTTTCGAAGCCAAAATTAATACAGAAAGTGTTTTGGTGATACGACTAGCTGGTATATTGATGACCCTTTTGCTTACCTTACTAATAACGATCTTGTCTCTTGGCTGGACTCGATCACAAAAATTAGCCGAGTTTATGACACGAGAGTTAAGAAACAGCGAAAATAATCTGCGGAATGTTTCTCTGTACACTAGAAACCTTATTGAAGCCAGTCTAGATCCTTTAGTAACGATTAGCCCTGAAGGTAAGATTACTGATGTTAATAATGCCACTGAACAGGCGACAGGCATTGATAGAAATAATTTAATTGGTAGTGACTTTGCAGATTATTTTACTGATCCGAAAAATGCGCGCGAAGGCTATCAACAGGTATTATCGGATGGATTTGTAAAAGATTACCCACTAGCAATCCGACATGTTTCAGGCTCGGTTACAGACGTACTTTATAATGCCAGTTTGTACAATGACGAAGATGGCAATGTATTAGGTGTATTTGCTGCTGCTCGTGACATTACAGAGCGAAAAAAAGTGGACGACTATGAACAATTTCGGAGTGGTATTCTTGAACAACTAACGTCAAATAAACCGCTAAACACCATTCTTGATGCTCTGGCAATCGGTGTTGAACAGATTAATTCAGATATGATGTGTAGCATCTTATTGCTGGACGATGACGGCAAGCATTTTGTTAAAGGTATTGCGCCTAGCTTACCCGACTTCTATAACGAAGCCATTAACGGCGTAGAAATTGGTTTTGGTGTTGGCTCCTGTGGGACTGCCGCCTTTACAGGAAAGCCTGTTATGGTCGAGGACATTACTACACATCCTTATTGGACGCACATTAAAGAACTAGCCGCCAGTGCTGGATTAGGTGCTTGTTGGTCTCAACCTATATTCTCATCACTAAATCAGGTGCTTGGGACTTTTGCCATTTATCATCGAACAGCACATAAACCATCCCCATCAGATATTAGACTCATTGAGCAATCCGCCCGTTTAGCCAGTCTGGCGATTGAGCGTAAACAAGCTGAAACAGCTCTCATTCGATCTGAACTAAAATTTCATTCACTCTATGATTTTACTTCAGATGCCTTGTTAATGTTGACCGAACAGGGTCATTTCTTCGAATGCAATAGTGCAGCCATCAAGTTGTTTGGTTGTGCCACTCAGGAAGAGCTTTGCTCTTTTCATCCCGCCGAATTATCGCCACCCACACAATCGTGTGGTACGAACTCTATGACCTTAGCCAAGCACTACATTGCTACCGCCATGAAAAGTGACAATATAAGTTTTGAGTGGCTGCATAAGCGAGTTGACACAGGCCAAATTTTTATTGCTGAGGTACTACTTAACAGTATTTATATAGATGGAAAATTAGTGCTTCAAACCACTGTTCGTGATATCACCTTACGTAAACAAAACGAAATAGAGCTACGTATTGCCGCTACTGCCTTTGAATCTCAGGAAGGGATACTTGTCACAGATACCAATAAGATTATTCTCCGTGTTAATAGTGCCTTCACGACTATTACCGGCTATATGGCAGAAGACGTTGTCGGTAAGACGCCTCGGGTACTGCAATCAGGTAAACAGGGCGCCACTTTCTATGCCGCCATGTGGGAAATCATTAATGCTACGGGAGCCTGGCAAGGTGAAATATGGAACCGACGCAAGAATGGTGAAGCCTTTCTAGAACATCTGACCATTACTGCCGTAAGAGACCCAAACGGCATTATTTCTAATTACGTTGCTACGATCACTGACATCACTTTGCGCAAAGAAGCATTGGATAAAATTGAGCGCCTGGCCTTCTATGATTCGCTGACTGGACTGCCAAATAGACGACTGCTTCAAAATCGGCTGACCCCAGCATTAACATCAAGCCATCGCAATAGTCTAAAAGGTGCGTTACTGTTTATTGACATTGATAATTTCAAGACCCTCAATGATACTCTCGGCCATGATATGGGAGACTTATTACTTCAACAGGTTGCACAGCGAATTGAATCTTGCTTGCGGAAAGGCGACACAGTTGCTCGCTTCGGTGGCGATGAGTTTGTAGTGATGCTGGAAAACCTGAGTAGTTATAGTCATGAAGCGGTAACGCAGGCTAAAATTATTGGCAATAAAATCATGAATGCTTTGAACCTCCCCTACCGGCTTAATTTCCATGATTATCACAGCACACCCAGTATCGGCGTCACCCTATTTACGGGCCACGAACAATCGAACGAAGAACTGTTGAAACAGGCAGATATTGCCATGTACCAAGCCAAGAGTTCAGGTCGTAACGCCCTGCGGTTTTTTGATCCGAAAATGCAAGCGTCCATCAATGCCCGCGCTTTGCTGGAAGAAGAGTTGCGCTTGGCTATGAAAGAGCAACAATTTATCATTTATTTTCAGCCTCAAGTTCATCATAGCGGTCAAATTATTGGGGCAGAAGTCTTGATTCGTTGGCAACATCCGGAGCGTGGCCTGGTTTCTCCAGTTGAATTTATCCCCTTAGCTGAGGAGACCCGATTAATATTGCCTATCGGGGAGTGGGTGCTGAAAACAGCTTGTTCACAGCTTAAAATCTGGGAAGGAAATAAGCATACTCGTCACTTACAGTTAGCTGTTAATGTCAGTGCTCGGCAATTTCATCAGGCAGATTTTGTCGAACAAGTGTGCCAGATTCTGGAACTTAACGGCATTAATCCAAGCATGCTTAAGCTGGAACTCACCGAAAGTTTAGTCCTTGATGATATAGATGACACTATATTCAAAATGAATGCGCTTCGAAAAATCGGTGTGAACTTTTCGATGGATGACTTTGGTACTGGCTATTCATCACTATCCAGCCTCAAAAAGCTTCCTCTGGATCAAGTTAAGATTGACCAGAGTTTCGTACGCGACCTCTCAATTGACCTAGATGACGCTATTATTGTAGAGACCGTCATAGCCATGGCTAACAAACTAAATATACAGGTTATCGCTGAGGGCGTGGAGACAGAAGCTCAGCGTACATTTTTAGAATTTAACGGCTGTCAGTATTATCAGGGCTATTTATTCAGTGAGCCACTACCTATTGAGCAGTTTGAATTGTTGCTGAAGAAAAACTTACGGTGACATATCTTTTTCACTTTCTCAATGATGTAATCGGATGACAGCAATTCAGAGCATGCAGTCGGCTTACGCGAGTTGGATTTTAGTGATTACTCGCTTTATACTCCAACTGCAATCTATATTAAATGTTTCTGTTTTATTGAGTCTGATCGGCCCTTAATCGTATAGGTAGTGTGAGCAAGCCTCAGAGGGTGCGCGCAGAGCTTGGAACCCCGCGCTTTGAATGCATAGCTATTTCTGTGGCTCTTACAGCGATAAGACCGGGATTCTAATCGCTGGCTTCTGGTCTTAGAGGCTAAGGATTGGAGCTTCTAGCGCAAGCGGGCTGTCTTTTTTTGCATGCACCCAGACTGTGGGTACGCTCACTAAAAGCATCAATACCAGATTATGACAATTAACTAGGCCACTAGAACTCTGAGTGCTTTCCCTAGAACATCGGATGCCTTACCTAGAGCTTCGGCTGCTTAACCCAAGACATCTGGCGCACTACCTGGAACCTTCAGTGCTTACCCTGGGATATTAAGCCTCTGCGTTAGGACATCGGCTGCACTCTATAGAACCTTAAGGAACTACCCTGGGAGAGAAACTGTTTTTGTAGTGGATTGATTCATCATCATGGGTTTATAGCGAATTCATTGTCAGTATTAGAGTTCTTTAATGTATCAAGTCATTAACGACTCGCTCAAGCGTATCCTTAAAAGCCTTAAAACTTGGCATTGATTCAGCCAAGACACTATCAAAAGGATTATTATCAAGCCATTCGCAAAGTTCATCAGCAGATTTATGCCCACCTAATGCCTTATCTAGTTTTTTCTTTGGATGGTTTGGAGAAGCTTGATTACCGGGCAAAGCATCAAGTTGAGCACAATTCTGATAGGCTTGATGCTGTGCTGCACAGAGTAACCATGCTTCAGAAGTCGGTTTTGGCAACATGGGCACACTCATTCAATCGCTTCCAAAGAGTCCGTACTGATCCCGACTGTGGCTGTCTGCCCCGTCGGGTTTGTCACCGGCTAAACTCATCTCAATGTGTAATTGATGTTTACCCAATGGCAAGGACAACCGGTAAGGCGTGTCTGTCTCAAAATTCACCGTCAATTGCTTGTGCTCGCCATCGCTTGCAATCAGTTCGTTCTATCCTGCAAATTACAGTCATCAGCAATAACCGGGGGTGTACGCTGCTTAAAATCACCCCGCTGATAAATATGTAACAACTCAAACAAACACCATTTTGACTTAAAATTGGGCTTGGTGAACACCGTGATAACATGGTCTCCTTTGGTTAACTCTTTAATGAGTTTACCAATCGGTTCACCGTGTTTTGAGACATTACGATCCCGAATCAGCTCAAGATTACGTTGCTGACAAAGTGTATCCAGCGCCTCAATAATCTGGGTGTCACGTTCCACCGCCCACGAATAGGGCACAAAGACCTTGATTGATTCAGACATGCCACCTCTCATTTAACTGCCACTGTATAAAACACCCCGCGTCAAAACACCACCGTAGCCCTTCCCTGTTGATAGTTCAATGACTGGCGTCATCAGCATAACAGACGCCTTGAATGCTGCAAGTCATTTCACACATACTGCCCTGCACACCACGCAGATGACCATGCCCACTGAAAATTATAGCCCCCTAACCAGCCCGTGACATCCACCACCTCACCGATAAAATACAAACTGGGGACTTGTTTACTTTCCATTGTTTTAGACGACAAGGCATTGCAATCAATACCGCCTACCGTTACTTCAGCCGTCCGATAACCTTCTGTGCCATTCGGTCTTATCGTCCATTGATGTAATTGACTGGCCACCTGCTGAATATGCCGATCTGATAAATCCGGCATAGGAAGATTCAGTAGCTCTTCCGGAATTAAACAAGTCACCAGGCGTTTAGGTAGATAATAATCCAGAACCGTTTTTAAGCTACTCTTTACTTTCTGCTGGCGGGTTTCTTTTAAGCACATTTCTAAATCACTATCAGGCAATAAGTTGATCTCGATAAACTCACCGGCAAGCCAATAAGAAGATATTTGCAATATCGCCGGCCCACTTAAGCCACGATGCGTAAACAACACGTTTTCTTTAAATTGCTGACGCTCATTGCTGACAATACAAGGCACTGCAATGCCCGATAACGGAGAAAACAGCGCCTTATCACTGGGTTGTAAGGTTAAAGGCACCAAGCCAGCCCGAGTAGGAACCACCGGAATCCCAAACTGCTGTGCTATCTTATAACCTAATGGAGTTGCGCCCATTTTAGGAATCGATAAGCCTCCGGTGGCTACCACTAAAGACTGACTCTTATAAACACCCTGAGCTGTGTTAAGCCGAAATCGCTCAGCACTTAAGGCAATCGAATCTATCGTGGTATTCAACTGAATAATAATCCCAGCGGCTGCACATTCTTGCAACAAAAGCCCCAAAATATCTTTAGCACTGTCATTACAAAATAACTGCCCATGCTCCCGTTCATGAAATGGAATTTGATACTTAGTGATTAACGCTAAAAAATCCCACTGTGTGTAACGACTGAGAGCCGATTTGCAGAAGTGAGGATTATTGGACAAATAATGACTCGGTTCAACTGTATAATTTGTAAAATTACACCGCCCTCCTCCAGACATCAAGATCTTTTTCCCGGCTCTATTAGCATGATCCAGTACCAGCACTTTTCTGCCACGTTTGCCTGCTTCGATGGCGCACATTAAACCAGAGGCGCCTGCCCCGATGATAATGACATCAACGTCCATCATAATTATAGCTACTCAAAAGATTACCACACAGTCCAATAAATTTAATACACTAACTCGAAACGACTTAATCAGGTGAGTATTATGTATTTTGTACCTTAAATTGATAATTATAATGGTTTTATCTCTTGAAGTGGCTTAAGCTGATATCCTGTAAGGCAAATAGAGACCCCTAAACCAGTAATACCACCCAGTAAACCGACTATTTGTATAATTAACCTTTCACTAACTATCACTCGATAATGAAAGCATGTTTTAAAAATATAGGGATTGTAGGAAAACCCAGCAATCCAGAAATAACTGAGACCCTATCAGCACTGTATTCCTACCTGAAACAAGAACAATATAACATCTATGTCGCTGAAGACAGTGCCCAGTTCATACCCAATCAAGCGGTTACTGCCTATCCATTAGACATATTAGGACAGTATTGTGATTTGGTGATTGCCGTCGGCGGAGATGGTACATTCTTAGCTGCGGCTAGAGCCATTGTTGATTACAGCATTCCATTAATCGGAATCAATCTGGGGCGCTTAGGATTTTTAGTGGATATCTCCCCAAATGAGCTGCCCGCCAAATTACATCGGATGCTGCAAGGACATTATACTGAAGAAAAACGCTACTTATTACGTGCCAAAATTATCCGTGACAATCAGGTTATCCATGAAGAAACAGCCGTCAACGAAGTCGCTATTCTACGTTGGGTTACTCCCAGCATGATTGAAATTGTGACAAAAATTAATGGCGTATTTTTAAATTCACAACGCTCTGATGGCTTAATTATATCAACGCCAACTGGTTCTACGGCTTATTCCCTATCGGCGGGGGGACCTATTTTATATCCATCCTTAAATGCACTTGTTTTAGTACCACTTAATCCTCACACTTTATCAAATCGTCCGATCGTAATTCACGATTCTGCAGAAATTGAAATTAGCTTTTTACAAACCAAACAAATTAACGCCTTGGTCACTTGTGATCATATTGAAATTCCGGATGTATTGATCAGTGATAAAATTTTGATAAAGAAAGATCCATTACCTATTCGAATTCTTCATCCTGAAGACCATGATTTTTTTCAAATCCTCAGAAACAAATTAAATTGGAGCAGTGGTTACCACAGTTAACGCTATGTTATTAAATCTAACGATCATTGACCTTGCAGTTGTTAAATCTTTAAACCTCGACCTCGACAAAGGGATGTCCGTATTAACGGGCGAAACTGGCGCAGGCAAATCTATCCTGTTAACCGCTCTCGGTCTTGCCCTGGGTGATAGAGCCGACTCTGGCTATGTTCGCCCTGAAAGTAAACGAGCCGAAGTTAATCTTGAATTTGATTTAAGTTATGCTCCCAAGGTTCAGCAATGGCTAATAGATCGTGAACTCGATGATGAGCAACAATGTTTAATTCGTCGGATTATCAATCAGGATGGCCGCTCTAAAGCCTATATAAATAATCGTCCGGTGACCTTACCTTTTTTACAGGAACTCAGTGCTCAACTGGTAGAAATTCATGGTCAACATGCCCATTTGACACTACTTAACAGTGATGAGCAACGCCGTCTATTAGATGCTTTTGCTAAAGACCAGGTGCTATTAGATCAAGTCAATACCTGTTGTAAAGAATGGCAACTAGCGCAAAAAGAGTTAGCGAATCTGATTAAGGCCAGTACTGATCAATCCGAACGTGAGGAATTATTACGTTACCAAATTGAAGAATTACAGCAACTGGATCTGGCTAACTTTAATTATGCGGCTTTATTAGAAGAACACAGTAAACAAGCTAACCTAGGGCAGATATTAAGCACAGGACAAGCCCAAGTTGATATCCTGTATGAGAGTGACCATAACTCTGTTAACCAGTTATTGAATCATTGCATCCATGACTTGACCCATCTGGCTCGATTTGCACCCGAATTGACAGAGATTTGTAACCTCCTGACAGAGGCACAAATTCAAACCGAAGAAGCGGCGATACAATTAAGACGCTTTTTAAAGTATCAAGAAGTCGACCCGCAACGCTTGGACGCGATTGAAAGCCAAATGGGCGTTATTCAAAATTTAAGCAGAAAACATCACATCAGTCCGAATGAACTACCTGAGTTGGTTGATAAATTAGAAGCCGAGCTGGATAAATTAACCCATAGTGGCGAACGCATTGAGATATTAACAACTAATACCTCTAAACTTTTAACTCAATATCATCAATTGGCAGCACAACTAACAGAGCAGCGGCGCTTGGCAGGTCTAAGATTACAAATACAAATATCTGATATGATCAAGGAACTGGGTATGCCACAGGGTGAGTTTGTGGTCTCGTTAACAGATTTAGCAAGTGACACACCCAAACTGAATGGTAAAGATAAAATTGAATTCTTAATCAGCGCCAACCCCGGCTTACCCCCTAAATCCCTGGCTAAAGTCGCCTCAGGTGGAGAATTATCGCGCATTAGTTTAGCTATTCAGGTAACTACTTCTAACGATAGAACCACACCTACCCTTATATTTGATGAAGTGGATTCGGGCATTGGTGGAGGCGTTGCTGAAATTGTCGGGCAAAAACTAAGGAGCTTGAGCCTTAATCGACAAGTCATGTGTGTAACTCACTTACCGCAGGTAGCTGCACAAGCTCATCACCATCTCTACGTAGAAAAAAATAACAAAACAGATATAACTTCTTCGAATGTCCGCTTATTGACTGAAAATGAGCGCATAGAAGAAATTGCCCGCATGTTAGGTGGTGTGACAATCACAGCGAATACCCTGGCTCATGCAAAAGAGATGTTATATCAATCGAGATCAGAAGGTACAGAGACACGAAGCTGAAGAGATAGGGGGAAAAAGCCGAGCAGTAAAACTACCCGGCTTTTTTGTATTCAAGTAAAAACTATTTACTTGTTTTTCTTGGCGTTACGTTCGT
Organism: uncultured Methylococcaceae bacterium; assembly: GCA_903859415.1. Classification (GTDB taxonomy): domain Bacteria; phylum Pseudomonadota; class Gammaproteobacteria; order Methylococcales; family Methylomonadaceae; genus Methylobacter_C. The sequence continues at coordinate 9,876 of CAIOMN010000055.1, read as the reverse complement.
TAACTTCTTTAATTACTTCGTCAGCTACGTTCTTTGGACAAGGTAAGTAGTGTGAGAATTCCATAGAGAATTGTCCACGACCTGAAGTCATCGTGCGTAAGTCACCGATATAACCAAACATTTCACTCAATGGTACGTCAGATTTAATACGTACACCGGTTACACCTGGATCTTGTGATTTGATCATACCACGACGACGGTTAAGATCGCCGATCACATCACCGACATGATCAGAAGGCGTAAAGGTATCTACCGCCATAATAGGCTCAATTAATTGTGGACCCGCTTTTGGAATAGATTGACGGAACGCGGCTTTAGCGGCAATTTCGAAAGCAATCGCAGACGAGTCAACCGCGTGGAAGGCACCATCAGTCAGGATAACTTTAAAGTCCAAACAAGGGAAGCCTGCAAGCACACCTTTGTCCAACATGCTCTTAAAGCCCTTTTCAACCGCTGGCCAGTATTCACGGGGTACGTTACCACCGGTAACCGCTGATTCAAATACGAAACCAGAACCTGGCTCACCGGGTTGGATAATGTAGTTGATTTTACCGTATTGACCAGAACCACCAGATTGTTTCTTATGAGTGTATTCATCTTCAACCGACTTAGTAATCGTTTCACGGTAAGCTACTTGAGGTTTACCAACGATAACGTCAACACCATGAGTACGTCTTAAGATATCAACCTTAATATCAAGATGTAACTCACCCATCCCTTTCAGAATAGTTTCGCCGCTGTCTTCATCCGTTTCAACATGGAAAGAAGGATCTTCCTGGATCATTTTACCCAGTGCGATACCCATCTTTTCAGAAGCACCTTTATCTTTAGGCGATATAGCCAAAGAGATAACGGGATCAGGGAATACCATCGGTTCTAATGTTGCAGGGAATTTAGGGTCACATAAAGTATGACCCGTCTGTACGTTCTTCATACCCAATACAGCAACAATATCACCTGCTTGTGCAGATTCTAATTCGTTACGTGCATCCGCATGCATTTCAACGATACGGCCAATACGCTCTGTTTTACCTGTGAATGTATTGAGTACAGACGTACCTTTTTCTAATTTACCAGAGTAAATGCGCAAGAAAGTTAACGCACCAAAACGATCATCCATAATTTTGAACGCTAAAGCACGCAAGGGTTTGTCCGCATCAACAATCGCAAATTTACCGGTTGGGTTACCTTCCAAATCAACTTCAGGTTGTGGATTAACTTCAGTTGGGCAAGGCAAGTAATCAATAACACCGTCAAGAACCAACTGTACGCCTTTGTTTTTGAAAGACGAACCGCAGAAAGTCGGGAAGAAGTCAAGGTGAATGGTACCTTTACGTAAACAACGTTTTAAGGTTTCAACATCTGGTGTTTCACCTTCCAGATACGCTTCCATCACGTCATCAAATTGATCAGCCACTTGGTCAATCAATCTTTCACGCCATTCTTTTGCTTTTTCAACTAAATCAGCTGGAATATCTTCAATAACGTAGTTCATTGGATCGCCAGAGTTATCCCAGATCCATGCTTTTTCAGTTAATAAATCAACCACGCCAACAAATTCATCTTCCGTACCAATCGGTAAAGTCATGACCACAGGCACTGCGCCCAATACTTCTTCCACTTGTTTAACAACACGGTAGAAGTCTGCACCGATACGGTCTAATTTGTTGATATAGATAACACGCGCAACTTTAGAGTCATTCGCATAACGCCAGTTGGTTTCTGATTGAGGTTCTACACCGCCTGAACCACAGAATACGCCGATACCGCCGTCTAATACCTTTAATGAACGATACACTTCGATGGTAAAATCAACGTGACCAGGAGTATCGATAATGTTAAAACGGTGGTCTTTCCAGAAACAGGTCGTTGCCGCTGACTGAATGGTAATGCCTCGCTCACGCTCTTGATCCATAAAGTCAGTGGTGGTTTCACCATCATGAACCTCACCGATTTTATGGATTTTACCGGTAAGCTTTAAAATCCGCTCGGTAGTGGTTGTTTTACCAGCATCAACGTGAGCGAAGATACCAATGTTTCTGTAAAGCGCTAAATCTGTCATGTTTTTACTCTAAAGTTGGACATATAAAAAACTTTTTGGTGACCTCACTTGAGTATTAACTCAGGAGGGTTCGTACTGGTGACTAGTCCAGCTTCGAAAGCCGCCTATTTTAACCTACAAATGAGACAAAAATACAGGAAAACCCTTACGTTATATTAAGAGCCTATAGAATAAAAGATTTTATCTTCTTATTTATTCAGAAAATCTTACATAAGAGCAAGAATTTGACTTAATATTTTGCCATTTGTCGCCAGGATTTGCTTGGGGAAAATGCCTTCATTACCCTTGAAATCTGTGACTGTTGCACCAGCTTCTTTAGCTATTAAAGCACCGGCTGCAACATCATACAGATTTAATTCTTGTTCCCAAAAGGCATCAACCTGTCCATCGGCAACCAGGCACAAATCCATCGCAGCAGAACCAAAGCGACGCTGTCCGGTTGTGTGTTGAGCAATTCTGCCAAAACGAGCCAGATTATTATCGGTTAAATAAGATCGCAAACAGGCAAATCCCGTTGCTACCATTGCATCTTCCAGATTACTTTCATCAGAAACTTGAATCGCTACGCCATTTTTAAACGCCCCTTTACTTAATGCTGCACAATAATAGTCATTAAGCGCTGGCGCAAACACTGCACCCAGCACTATTTCATTATTGAGTTCAAGCGCCACACTGATAGACCAAAAGTATTGTCCTCTTGAAAAAGAATGCGTTCCGTCAATAGGATCTACAATCCAACGATTGGTTTGATTAGCTGACTGGCCACTTTCTTCACCCCAAAAACCAAACTCTGGATAGCTTGCTGTCAATGTTTTCTTTAAGAAAGCTTCTACCGCAATATCTGCGGCCGTCACAAAGTCTCTTGGGCTCTTTTTATCAAGCCCGACATGTTTTAAATCTTTAAAATACGATAAGGCAATAACCCCTGCTTCTCGGACTACACTTTCCAGCTCTGCAAGTGAAATGGACATCTATAAATAACCTTCTACAATGAAAAGAAATAATTATACTGCAAACACACTAAGAGAAAAGTTATCTACTGAGATACCACTCAACTGTTTTAACGATTCCTGTTTCAAAATTTTCATCTGCTTTCCAGCCCAGTTCCGTTTCAATTTTAGTCGCATCAATCGCATAACGCCTATCATGTCCAGCACGATCTTCTACATACTGTAACTGCTCTTTATAACTCCCTTCCGCTTTGGGATGTAAAGCATCTAAAATTTCACAGACCTTATCGGCAATATAATTATTGTTGCGCTCATTACGACCGCCAATATTATAAACTTCACCGACCTGACCTTTATGGTACACCAGAGCAATCCCTTTACAATGATCCAGTACATATAACCAGTCACGGATATTTTTACCATCCCCATAGATAGGAATTGCCTCATTACCGATCGCTTTACGAATAATGGTAGGTATCAATTTTTCATTATGCTGTTTAGGACCATAATTATTTGAACAGTTAGTTATCACCGTATTCATGCCATAGGTATGAAAATAACTGCGTACAATTAAATCGCTGCCTGCTTTACTGGCTGAATAGGGCGAATTGGGGGCATAAGGTGTCGTTTCAGTAAATAAACCTGTCTCACCCAATGTGCCATACACTTCATCTGTCGAGATATGATGAAAGCGACAGGCTTCGTAGCCTGGCTTAAAGACAAACGATTTTTCCATCCAATACTTATAGGCGACATCAATCAGTGTAAAGGTCCCAATCACATTGGTCTGTACAAAGACGCCAGGATTCTTGATCGAATTATCGACATGACTCTCCGCGGCAAAATGAATAATGCCGCGAATATCATATTCAGTAAATAAACGCTCTAATAAGCCGCGATCACAAATATCCCCTTGTACAAAGGTGTACCTCTCGTGCTCGGATATTTCTTTGAGATTATCTAAATTACCGGCATAGGTCAGTAAATCAAGATTAATAATATGATAGTCAGGATACTGTTCCAAATAATACGGAACAAAGTTACTGCCAATAAAGCCGGCACAACCGGTCACTAATAGAGATGTCATTATTTATTTCCGTTTAAGTGATCAAGACAGTCTTTTAAGCTGTCCTTCCAGTAAGGAATGGTTAAATCAAAGCGTTGTTTAATTTTTGCTTTATTCAGCAAGCTGTAGTGTGGACGCGTGGCAGGTGTTGGATAATCCTTGGTCTCAATGGGCTTAATATGACAATTTATGCCCGAATATTCAAAGATAGCTTTGGCAAAGTCATACCAACTGCAAACACCTTCGTTACTAAAGTGATAAATCTCCGGTTCCTTCAACGCTTCTAAGGCGGGATGTTTGATAATAAGCAGAATAGCCAGAGCTAGATCACGTGCTGACGTCGGCGTTCCCACTTGATCATAAATAACCCCAAGCTCTGCTCGCTCTTTCCCTAAACGTAACATCGTCTTAACAAAATTATTGCCAAACTGGGAATACACCCAAGAGGTTCTAATAATAAGAGTTTTGGGCGCACCCACGGCTAACGCAGCCTGTTCGCCTTCAAGCTTGGTCTGTCCATAAACGCCCTGTGGAAGCACAGGATCGGATTCGACATAAGGCTTAAAGTTCTTACCATTAAAAACATAATCAGTAGAGATATGTATCAGCGCACTGTGATTCTTTTTAGCGACATTCGCCAATGTTGCAACTGCCGTGGCATTAATAACATTTGCCAATTCAGGTTCCGACTCCGCTTTATCGACTGCCGTATACGCGGCACAGTTAATAATTACATCAAAGTGTTTACCAACAAACCAGGCATCTATGGACAAGGGATCACTAAAATCCAATTCTTTTCGAGTGACAAAAGTAAACGTCAATGAATTTTCAAATGCACTTAATTGATAAAGTTCACTACCCAGTTGTCCATTTGCACCAGTAACCAGTATGGATTTAGACATAAAGTGGACTCGCAAAATCAAATAATTCAGCTTTCTCAAGCGATGGTTGACGCAGGTCTTTGGCTGATAGTTGCAACTGTTGTTTATCTACTATCCAATTGATACCGATAGCCGGATCATCAAATGCCAAGCCCCGATCATTTTCTGGCGAGTAATAGTTATCGACCTTGTAGGCAAATATCGTGTCATTTTCCAGAACTACAAAACCATGTGCAAATCCCCTCGGTATAAACATCTGTCGCTTATCGTGTTCAGACAGTTCAACGCTAACGTGCTGACCAAAGGTAGGGCTACCTGCCCTTATGTCCACCGCCACATCCAGCACTTTACCCTTAATTACCCGCACTAACTTGGTTTGTGCGGCAGGGGCCAGTTGATAATGCAAGCCTCTTAAAACGCCTAGACTGGATTTTGATTCATTATCCTGAACAAAATTAACTGAAAAACCTAAAAAGTCTTCTAATTTATCCTGACGAAAGGTTTCGACAAAGTAACCGCGTTCATCACCAAAAACAGTGGGTTCAATGATGATAACATCGGGAATAGCGGTTCTAATAAAGTTCATTGACGTCAACCTCTTCACCTGCACGGCGCGACAAATATTGACCATATTGATTCTTTAACAACGGCTGAGCCAGTTTGATTAATTGTGCTTTAGAGATATAGCCCATTTCATAAGCAATCTCTTCAATACAGGCAACTTTTAAACCCTGTCTTTTTTCAATCGTTTGAATAAAATTAGAGGCGTCCAATAAAGATTCATGAGTTCCCGTATCCAACCAGGCAAATCCACGCCCCATTAATTCAACCTTTAAATTCCCTTGTTCGAGATAAGTTTGATTAACCGTCGTAATTTCTAACTCACCGCGTGCAGAAGGTTTAATATTCCTGGCAATCTCAACGACGGAGTTGGGGTAAAAATACAACCCCACTACGGCATAATTACTTTTTGGTTTTATCGGCTTTTCTTCAATGGATAGTACAATCCCTTCCGCATCAAACTCAGCAACACCGTATTGGTCAGGATCTTTAACATGATAGCCGAATACGGTAGCTTTTTTCTGTTCAGTCACATTGGCTACTGCCTGATTCAGCATAGCGACCAAGCCGTGACCGTAAAAGATATTGTCACCCAGCACCATACACACATCATCATCACCAATAAAATCTGCGCCCAGTATAAAGGCTTGCGCTAAACCATCCGGTGAGGGTTGTTCTATATAGGACAATGAAAGGCCAATATCAGAGCCATCGCCTAATAACTCTTCAAAGCGAGGTAAATCCTTAGGTGTTGAAATAATCAGAATTTCCGTAATACCCGATAGCATTAAAGCGGATAACGGATAATAAATCATGGGTTTGTCATAGATCGGTGTTAACTGCTTGCTAACACCTTTGGTAATAGGATAAAGCCTGGTCCCACTGCCGCCTGCTAAAATAATGCCTTTCATAAATGTATCCTAATGAACTTAAGAGAATTCTCAGCTAATGTTAACCATAGAATGAGAAGATGCAAACTTTAAACAAATCTCCAGCAAACTTTCCCAAACATCCCCCGCTTGCTGCCCTTTAATTTGCCTATCTGCGATAGCACTTGCCACCAATATATGATTCAAATCACGATCACTCAACCTTTTTAAAGCCTGACTGATCAATAACTTGCGCTTATCCCAGATGTTATTGTTTTTGAATAGCGTGTCTTGATTTTGTCCTTGAGCCATCGCCAGTTTTAGCTTGATTAAAAGTCTGGCATCTCTCGTCAACGCCCATAACACAATGGGGGCCGCTGTCCCTTCAGATCGTAAACCAGACAAGACCTTAATAATACGACTGACGTTTGCAGATAACACCGTATCCATCAGTTTGAACACATCATATCTTGAGCTATCAGCCACGACATCATTAATCTGCTGAACACTCAGACTCCCAGCACCATAAAGGACATAAAGCTTTTCAATCTCCTGTGCAGCGGCTAACAAATTTCCTTCAATTCGAGCAGCTAAAAGCTGTATACCGTCGAGCTGAACTACCAAGCCCCGGCGCTGCATTCTATTCTGTATCCATCGAATCAAGTCCTGCCCTTCCAATGGCCACACCTGAATCACCAAACCCTGCTTATCCAAGGCCTCAACCCAACGACTCTTTAAAGCTTTACTATCTATTTTTCCTGCAGTAATCAGTAATATTGTATCCTCAGATATACGGTTACAATAATCGATTAATGCTTTAGAACCCTCCACTCCTGGAGTCCCCGAAGGCAATCTCAAATCAATGATCTTTTTATCTGCAAAAATAGATAATGAATCTGCCATAAAGGCTAACTGATTCCATTCGAACCCCGTCTCAACAGACACTATTTCACGGTTATCATAACCATTTTTTCTGGCTGCTTTCCTTATCTCATCGGCTAATTCACCTAACTGTAATGGCTCGTCGCCCGTAATAAAATAAACAGGCATCAAACCTTTTTGCAATACACCGGTCAATTGCTCAGGTTTGATGCGCATCTTATTTAGAGCTGGCGTCTAAGGCAACTTTAGCGCCGCCTACGATTGATCGCACTGCCTGTTGGTACATTTCATGACGGATGATTTGCTCTTCGTTGTCTTTAGCGATAACAGCCTGCTGATTATTATAATATTCCCGTTTAATACTCAGTGGCTGTCTAGCCATTAAGATCTTATTTTTAGAATCGACAAGCTCATACTCAAGGTTATAATCCAATTCAAAATCATTGGCCACACCACTCGAACTGAGAGACAATACCCGACGGTCGTTGTTTTCATTATATATTCTAATAATTAAACTGGCATTCTCGGAAGAGTTAGCAACTGGAATCGATGATATCTTCATGGATGCATTAAATTGTTCTTGTAACTGAGGCGACGCACTCTCTAAGTAGATACTTTTTAAACCCGTAGGCAAAGTTAATGGCCCACGCAAATGATAGCCACACGCACTTAAAAGTAACATCATCATCAAAAGAACTGTCTTTTTTACCTGCACAAAGCACTCCATAACGCTATCGATTGTTGGTAAATACTTGCCAACAATCTATTTTAATAAACAACCTAGCCATCCTGCTACTCTGATTTTAGACTACTATATTGACCAGTTTATTAGGAACAACAATCACCTTTCTAATCGTTTTTCCATCAATAAATCGAATAGCTTGCTCATCGCTCAACGCCAGTGCTTGTATTTCTTCTGAAGAGGCCTGGGCAGAAACAGAGATTTTACCGCGTAGCTTACCGTTAACCTGTACCACCAACTCTATAGAATCCTGCTCTAAAGCGGATTCATCGACTTGAGGCCAGCTTGCAGTAACCAATGCTTCCTGATGACCTAAGTCTGACCACAATTGATGACAAATATGTGGCACCATGGGCGCCAACATTAAAACGATGGCTTCGAGCGCCTCTTGACGGATTGCTTTAGCGTTATCCGAATCATCAGTAAACTTTGATAGCGTATTAACCAGCTCCATATTAGCTGCAATAGCCGTATTAAAAATAATACGAACACCCATATCATGAGTCACCTTTTGAAGCGTTTGATGAACCTGACGGCGAACCGCTTGCTGCTCTTCAGTTAAGGTTGACTTATCAAGAGCAACCGAAGAACCCCCCGCCTCATTATGTAAGTAGGCTTGTCGCCACAGTCTTTTCAGAAATCTGAATGCACCTTCAACACCACTATCAGACCACTCCAAGGATTGCTCTGGAGGAGCTGCAAACATAACAAACAGCCGAACGGTATCTGCACCGTATTGAGCGATTAATTCTTGGGGGTCAACAGTGTTGCCTTTAGACTTAGACATTTTACTGCCGTCTTTTAAAACCATGCCTTGCGTTAATAAACGTTTAAACGGCTCATCACAAACAACTAAGCCCTCATCACGTAATAACTTGGTATAAAAACGCGCATACAGTAAATGCAGAATCGCATGTTCTATACCGCCAATATAATGGTCAACCGGTAACCAGTATTTCGCGCTTTCATCCAGCATGCTCTCGGCTTTGCTGCTAGCAAAACGGGCAAAATACCAGGACGACTCCATAAAGGTATCGAAAGTATCTGTTTCACGTTGCGCTGGTTTACCGCAACAAGGACAATCTACCTTTGAAAAAGTCGGATGCGCAACTAAAGGGGATTGAGAGCCATCTAAAACAACATCTCTAGGTAATGTGACAGGTAAATCTTTTTCTGGCACTGGCAAAGTACCACAATCGTCACAATAAATAACGGGAATGGGTGCACCCCAGTATCGTTGACGAGAAACACCCCAGTCACGTAGACGGAAATTAACTTTACGAATACCTTTTTCAGCCTTTTCTAACGCTTCAGAAATAGCAACAAATGCTTGCTCTGAGGTTAAGCCATCAAATTCACCTGAATGACCTAAAACACCTTTTACAGTATAAGCCTGATCTGAGCAGTCATCGGCACCACCGTCTTTAGAGAAGATCACTTGCTTGATAGCAATGCCATATTTATTGGCAAATTCAAAGTCACGTTGATCATGGGCCGGAACAGCCATCACAGCTCCTGTGCCATAACCCATTAGGACAAAGTTGGCGATCCAAACAGGAACTGAGTCTCCGGTAATCGGATGTAATGCTTTAATGCCTGAATCAATACCACGTTTTTCCATGGTTTCCATTGCGGCTTCTGAAGTTTCCATGGTCTTGCATTCTTCAATGAAGTTTGCAATAGCCGGATTACCTTCTGAGGCTTTTAACGCTAAAGGATGTTCAGCAGCAACGGCTAAATACGTAACCCCCATAAGCGTATCAGGTCGTGTCGTATAAATGCGTAAGGGTTGTGATAACTCAGGCACCTGAAAATCCATTTCAACCCCTTCAGAACGACCAATCCAATTGGCTTGCATCGTCT
>CAIOMN010000054.1 GCA_903859415.1 uncultured Methylococcaceae bacterium | reverse complement strand
CTGTCGAAGAAATGATTACCAACGGACATTGGCATAAAGACAAGAAGTATTAATCTAGCGCAATAAAACCAAATATATAAAAAGACTTGACTTCAAGTCTTTTTTCATTTATACTAGCGACATGCACTAACATACAAGCTTTGTCAGTACAGTGCATTGGACTACAAAGTCTGTTAGTCAAAACAACATTCGGCTGTTTGATCAAACTTAACTCAAAAGGAAATTTAAATGAAAAAGACTCTTATCGCATTGGCCGTTTTGGTCATGGCCGGTTCCGCATTCGCTTGCCCAACTGGCAGCTCTTGCACCCCAACATATAGTAATGTATCCGGAAACTCTGGTTCCGCTGTTAATTCCCAATCGGCTGCTAATGCATCATCGAATGGCACTGGTACTGCCTTTTCCAGTACTCAGAGCGGATCATTCGCAACTTTTGGCCAGACTTCTACCGGTCCGATAGTTAACGGTGTGGCATCAGTTGCTGGATTTACTGCAACAAGTGAATATTTAACATCACAGAGTGCTACCACAGGTACTGCCTGTGCAGCTTCAATCTCCTGGAATAGCGCAACTGCAGATGTAGCCTCGATTGCTACAATCAATACACCTGGTGTTGGTTCCGGTGCAGCTACTGGTGCTTCTTCATCGGCAAGTGCAGGAAATGTATCTACATCATCTCTCAACAACCAACACCTTGGCGTCACACAGATTCAGGGTAATACAGCATCTAACGTGGGCGGGTATACTGCTTCTGATTCGGCTGTGATTTCCTACGGTACCGTAGTAGTTGGTGGCGTGACAGTTCCAGTAACCAACACTTCCACACAGACTGCTGCCTATGCGTTTAATAACAGCGCACAAAGCAATACAACGATGTATGGCAATGTTCCATCTGCCAATGTCGGTAGTGGTGCAAACAATGTAAGTAACAGTGGTTCTTCTTCCGCTGTAGCAAACTAATTTAACCCAGAAAATAGTATTAGGCTTCGGCCTAATACTTCTAAGGAACAAAATGAAGAAATTATTTATTATTTCTACACTAGCATTATCTGTATCAGCATTTGCTCAGTCAAGTGCGGAGCAAACTGCTACAGCCACTGGCACAGCAACCAACGCCGGAAATTCACAATCCATAACGTTTACCAGTCCACCGACTACCACATCGACGATTACAACAAATAATACAACGAATGGTACTCAGACTGTTAACCAGAATCTATCTGGTACAACTACACAGAATGTGAATAATTCAATCTCTGGTTCAACTACACAAAATATAAACAGTTCAGTCTCTGGGACTCAGACACAGAATATTGTTTATAGTGGAACGCAGACTGTTAAGAATGTACCTTCTGTTAATGGTCCACCACTTACATCATCTAACGATACATGTATGGGATCGGCATCAGGTTCAGCCAATGGTCCGGGGTTTGGTATTTCGGTCGGCAAGACATACACCGATGATAATTGTGTATTATTGAAGAATAGTCGCGAACTCTGGAATATGGGTATGAAGGCCGCTGCATTGGCTCGTATGTGCATGGATGCTATCAACCGAGATAGTTTAGAAATGACTGGATTTGAATGTCCGCAAACTACAAGAGCTCGTAAAGGTAATCTGGTCCAGCCAGGGCCAAATTACAATTATGCGCCGCCAGAATATGCTGATCCAATCATCCGTTCCCGCTTAGGTCTTCCACCATTGACTAATTAATTATGAAAAAACTAATTCTACTAGCAGCCTTAATCGGGCTTGCAGGATCAGTATTAGCTCAAGAGGTAAATGTATCTCGTGAAGCCTCAGGATCTGGACAACCAGGAACTACAGGCTACGAAAATGCAAAGAAATGGGACAATGATATCTTTCATGCTCCACAGTATATGCCTGGCTATCCAACCGCTGCTGTATTGTATCCTCGTATTGTTGAGGTACAATGTAAACGGTCTGGTTCACTGTTAGTCTGTAAAGGCTACAATTGGACACCAGATATGGGACGCGGCGAATATTTAATGGTTCGCCCAGTTATTGTTCCCGAAGTGAAACCGACAGTGGTTACAAACACAGTTACCATCATCAAAGAGGTTCCTGTCACTGTTACCAAAGAAGTTTTTATTGAGATGGCAACAAAGAAGATTGGCGAGTAATATCGCAGCAAAATAAAAGACTGGCTAATCACCAGTCTTTTTCATGGATAAAATATGTCTATTATCGTATCACTTGCATTGGCTACTATATGCTTTACCTACAACGGTACCGAGGAGTGTCATCCGGTGCTTTTAGGCCGAAGTATACCAACTCCCGTTGGTGAATTTACACTTAAACATCTTAGAACAAAGTCACCTGGTTATGGTGGCGATATACTACAATTTTACGAAACAAAGAACACAATATACGCAATCCACCGAGTGTGGTTGCTTAGACCAGACCAAAAGAGATTAGAACGGTTAAAGAGTGATAAGATTGAAGATCACTTTATTAGTGCCGGATGCATTAATGTAGAACCGGAAGTTTATGATAAGTTAGTCGATTGCTGTAGTAAAGAAAAGTTACTTATTGTAGAATAAGAGAGATAAATAAATTTGTAAGATGCCCATGGTGGGGTTTTACAATTTAGCGGTATGGTACCGCAACGTGCCAACATAGCACGATAAACTTGCTTTAAAGGAGTAATTATGTCAAACGATCTCACACGTCTTTTTAATCAACTTGAATCTATGAGCGTTGGTTTTGCACCAGCATTCAGAGACTTCCAATTGCAGGATAATAGATATCCACCACACAACATTGTCAGAGTTTCCGATGATGAGTTTTATTTAGAACTCGCTGTCGCTGGCTTTAAGAAAGGTGAGGTAAAAATGGAAGAATGTCAGGGGTTGTTAACGATCCAGGGCGACAAGGGATTAAGTCCTGAATCTGAATATCAGTACCGTGGAATTGCAGGCCGATCATTCTCAAAGAGTTTCCGTATTGCGGAATACTTTGAAGTGAGCAATGCATCTATGGAGGATGGTATTCTTACAGTTAGTTTTATAAAGAACATACCTGAAGAAGCGAAGCCTAGGCTTATCGCTATCAAGTAAACTCTATTGACATAGGGCCCTGGATGTGTAATAATGCATATTATATCCAGGGATTAATATCATGCCAGAAATCGAAGTTATTGAAAAGATTGATGAAACCATCAAAGTACAGATTCCAAAGATGTACAAGGTGCTGCTTCACAACGACGATAAGACTACGTTTGATTTTGTAATCGCTGTACTGATGCGTATCTTCCATAAGACTTCGGAACAGGCACTAGAAATAACAACAGCAATTCACGTCACAGGACAAGGTGTAGCGGGTGCGCCATATACACATGAAGTCGCACAGGAAAAAACGCTCGAGACCATTAGTTTCTCTAGAGCAAATAATTTTCCACTAACTCCCACGTTTGAAGAAATTTAATAATAAATATCTCGTTACCAACGGGAAATAAATGTCAGAAAATCTAATCCCAGTCAAAGCCTTCCTAGGAAAATACTACCCAGAACTATTATATTCGGCCGCGCAGGACAAATATAAAGAAACAAAGCTGGACTCGTTTTTCGAACAAAGATTCTACATCCAGAACAATAAAGTTCAGATGATTGTTGATCCAGCAGTCACTGGATTAGTTATGGTAGTTTCGGGAAACGAAATACATATAAGCAAAGAGTTATATGACCATCCAAATGTTGTTATTAACAACTCATTAGAAAATAATCAGAATGTTAATCCCAGGAGTTTATATAACCCGGAAACATTTTCAACCTTAGCGTATCTAGTATGTCAAAATCATACAACCTTACAGGTTACTGGTGAGATTGATGAACCCATTTATGTAAAATATAAATCAGATTACGAAACTTTTTATAGCTCAGTT